>NZ_JBHTVA010000054.1:63125-78714 GCF_042793325.1 Embleya sp. NPDC056575 | reverse complement strand
CTCCAGGCGCGGCGGGGCCGGCGGGGCGCGGCCCCCGCGGGGGGGGGGGGGGGGGGGCCCCGCGCGTCACCCCCCCCCCCCCCCCCCCGACGGCGTCACACCACCGCCGGCGCCGCCACGATCGCGGCCGCGCCCCGGGAGGAGTCCTTGGCCCGAAACGCCACGAGGCGCCGGTCGCGCCCGACCGCGGTGACCGGGGGGACGAGCGCGAACGCCATCACGAGGTCGTTCTTCTCCGGTTCCATGGTCGGGTAGACCAGCAGACAGCCCCGCCGGGGTCCGGCCAGGCCGTCCGCGACCGGGTCGCCGATCGAGGTGTCGGTGCCGACGATCCGCCGCGCCGCGAATCGATGGGTACCGAAGCTGACCTGGTCGAACAGTCCGCCCTCGCGTCGACGTCGACTCACCACGTCGAGCGGACCGAAGCCGTGCAGCGTCACCGGGTCGAGATTGGGGCTCTGCAACTGCGGGGCGATCACCACCCAGTCGTCGATCTTCGCGACGATCTCCGGGTTCTCCAGGTAGGCCAGATCCGGCCGGAACTGGGCGGGTTCGGCCCAGCGCAGCTCGCGCAGCACCGACAGCAGCGGAGCGTGCGCGATACGCCCGATGTAGGCGGGGAAGCGCAGCAGCCGATCCTCCACGGGATAGGCCAGTTCGGTGCGTTCCGCCGCCAGCGACCGGATCACCGGCTCGAACCGCTCCACGTTGTGGCGGAGTTCGGCCGGCCTGCTCGGATAGGCCGAGCGCTCGACCCACCGGCCCGGCGATCGGGTCTCCACCAGTTCCGCGTTGAACATCTTGTTGCGCGCCGTCGGCTTGAGCCACGGCAGTCGCTGGGTGACCAGGGGTGGAATCTGAGCCGGCGTCACGTGCGGCGCGCCGTCCACGAGTTCGGCGTACAGCCGGAGTTGGTCGCGGAACTCCTCCTCGTCCCGGCAGATCGCCTCGAACGCCTCGTACAGGTCCCCGTTGCGACCACCCTCGTCGCGGCCGATGTAGAGCCGGACCAGATCCCGGTAGTTCTCGCGAAACCCGAACCAGCGGCCCATCTGCATGAGCGTGTCCGCCGTCAGCGTCTTGCGGCGGTAGTAGGAGACGGTCAGGCCCTCGACGGTGAAGCCGCGCGAGAGCTTGGCGCCGCCGACCAGGATCCGCCAGACCTTGTCCCGGTCGAAGTCGGCGGCGCGCTGCTCGATCTCCTTGTCGCCGTTGACCACCACGACCGGGCTGCCGTTCGAGTCCTCGATCCGCATCGCCGCGATGCCGATGTAGGGCGCGATGTCGGCGAACGAGTCGGGGATCGACGCACCCGCCGCGTGTGCCTCGCTGACCGGGCACACGTCCTCGTCGTACAGCGCGCGCAGGCGCTTGTGCGCCCCCGCGCCGAGAAACCCCGCACGGCGCCAGATCCCGTTGATCAGCTCGGCCTGGTCCCGGTGTACGTGGGTGCGCACCGATTCGTGCACGAGCATCGTGTGGTGGCGGAAGTGGTCCGCGCCCAGCCCATGGTCCTCGCGGAACAGCTTGATCGCGCCGGTCAGCACGAACATGTCGATCGCGGTGCGCAGATCGCTGTCGTCGTCGTCATGTACCGGTCGCACCGAGCGTACGTGCGCGAGTCCGGCCGAGTTGGCCACCGTGCGCTCGGCGGAGGGGATCGTGGAGTCGATGTCGTGGAAGTCGGCCACGCCCATGTAACCGTCCGGGCGGTCCAGCGAGATGACGAAGTCCTTCGGGAAGATGTCCTCGGAGTCGGCCGGATCGATGAACACGTTGGCGAACGGGGTCGCGGTGTAGCCGACGTACTGAGCACGCGGCAACATGCGGAGCAGTTCCGAGATGATCCCGTTGATCGCCGTGCGCTGGACCTGGTCCTGTGCCCACTTCTTCGGGTCGGAGGTGTTGACCGAGGCCTGATCGGATTCGTCGTCGATGATCAGCGCGGGGATCTCGCCGCGCTCGGTCTTGATCCGGGCCAGGTCCTTGACCAGCTTCTTCAGTACCGAAGCGTTCTTCTTCACCACCATCAACCGGGCCGAACTGCGATGCAGGTTCTCCGGTGCGTACAGCGGCGTGAACCGGTCCGCCTTCTCGAACTCCAGCGCACTGAGCCCTTGGCGCAGCGCCTGGTAGTCGTCCTGATGCCGGGTCAGCCGGACGATGTCGAACCCGCCGAGTCGCGAGGGCAACGCTCCGTGGCGCAGGAACTTGCCGTCCAGCCGGTCCCGGTCGTCGAGATAGTCGTAGTCGCGGAAGGCGAGGGTGCCGGAGTCCGGGTCCTGGCCGTAGTAGATGTTCTCGACGCCGACGAGTTCCATGTCCAGCCGGCGCTGGGTCTGCGCGCGCAGTGCCTCGATGGTGCCGGTGAGCACGATGACCAGGCGGTAGCCCGCGTCGATGGCCTTCGCGGCGACGCCGGTGAAGTTGGCGGTCTTGCCGCTCTGCACATAGCCGACCACCAACCCCTTGGCCTGGTAGGGCTGTTCGCAGGTGGGGTCGGCCAGGCGTTCCACGACGCGGGTGGTGTTTCGATCCAGCGCGGCGACGGCCTCGGGCGCCCATCGTTTGCCGAGCAGGGTGTCCCGATAGGCGTCCCAGTAGTGACTGTGGTGCCGGGCGACCTCCTCCGTGTACCAGGGGTCCCAGCCCTCGTCGGTGATCACCACCGCACCCGAGGCGCGTGCGAACGGCGCACGTCGATCCAGGAGGTCACGGGTGACCCGCTCCAGACCGAGGGCATCGTAGGTCGCCGCGCGGCGGGCGTCGGTGTTGGGTGGGATGTCGCCGTCGGCGAAGTCCCAGCGGCTGAGCCGATCGCGCCACAGGATGAGCAGCGCGTCGTCCGGGTGCGCGTGGTGCAGTCGCCGCCGCAACGCGGCCTCGCCGAGGTCGGGCGGCGGGTCGGGGTGCTCGTCGGCGTGGTAGGCGAGTGCCTTGGCCAGATTCCTGGGACCGGCGGACATGCCGCCGAACGCCGCGCGGTGCAGCGCGAGGAGTGCGAGGTCGTCGGTCACCACCGGCCGCCGTCCTTGGATGGGTTCGACTCGGACAGGTCCGACGCGACGTCGGGCGGCAGCACCCGGGAGAGGTCGACGGCGTGGTCGATCCCGTCCGGGGCGGGTGCGATCGAGGGGACCAGGTCGGCGACGTCGATGCGGTAGTCGATGTCGACGATGCGCAGTGCGAGGGCATCCGGCAAAGGCGCGAGGATGCTCTCGGTCAGCCGCGGGAAACCGGCGTCGACGGGAAACCCCAACGGATCCCCGGCCGACGTCCATCGACGCTCGCGGGGGATCGCGGCCTCGTTGTCGGTACCCAACCGCAGTCGGGTGTCGAAGTCGTCCAACACGCCCGGCGCGTGCACCCGGATCGTCGAGCGAATGCCCTCGATCAGGCCGAGCACCGACCGGCCGGTGTCGCTCTCGTCCAGGATGTGCGAGACGAACCACAACGGTCGATCCGCGTGGGGCGCGAGCTGACCGAGCCCGTGGACCGTGTGTACGCGGGCGCGTCCGGTGACGGTCTTGACCTCGATGTCGTACGGCCCGACGGTGAAGTCGTGGTCCGCGCAATCCGGGTGTTGCCACGCCTCGACGGCCGCGTGCCATCCCCGGGCGTCGGCCAGGCCGATCAGCGTGAGCAGTTCGCCGAACAGGCCGATCTCCGCCTCCGGCGACATGCGCCGGCCCCGGGCCAGCAACTTGCGCCAGGCCAACACGGTGCTTTGCACGGCCAAAACCGGCGCGGCCCCCTCCAGTTGCACCCGATCCGCGATCTCGCAGCACACGATGTGGAACTCGCGCAGCAGTTGTGTCTGTTCGGTGTACACGTGCAGGAACTGCTCGCCGCCGTCCAGGACGCACACCGCACGCACGCCCTGCATGCCGAGCCGGGGTGCCTTCGTGGCGGCCGGGACCGGGATGCGCAGGGCCGGTCGCCGGCCGCCCGCCTCCAGGTGCCAGTACAGCGGCGGGTCGCCCTCGACCGGGATCAACATCGGTGCCCCGTTGTCGAGATGGTCGCGCAGCGCCTCGCAGCCCAGGTGTCGGCTCCGCCCGTTCGCGCCGCTCACGCGCCGCCCTCCGAACCGTACTTCGCCGTCTCGCTCTTGACCGCGGTGAGCAGCAACGACTGCCACAGGTCGAGGTTGTCCTTGACCCGGGGGCCGATGCGCTCGCCGGTGAACGCCTCGTTCATCAGCAGGTACAGCAGCGTCTTGAGCACCGGCACGTCGTTGAGCCCGCCGCGCCGGCCGCCGAGCAGCGCGGCGCGGAACTGCTTGTTCAGCAGCAGTCGGCGCTCGTCCCGGTCGATCGAGAAGAACACGTCCCCGCCGAGCGGTACCCAGCGCACCTCGATCGGCTCCTCGCCCGGGACGAACGGCAGTTCCTCCTCGATCGCCGTGCGCAGCTCCGGCGCGAAGCCCTTCCCGGGCGGCAGCACCGCCTTGCGCTCGCGCGTGGTGGTCCGGGCCTGCCGGTAGGCGCCCTCGGCGTCCTTGAGGTAGTCGAGGAAGGTGTGCCCGTCGGCGTCCACGGCCCGCTCGACCGCGTCCACGAAGCCCGGTACGGGCTGGAGTTCGGCCTTCTTCACGGTCAACCCGAACGCGTGCTCGGAGTCGGCCGGCAGGTCGAACGCGACCCGGGCCAGCGAGAGGTGCTGCTCGCTCTGACGCAGGCCGTACCAGCCGCCGGCCTGGACGAGCCGGTCGTGGCGGTACGCGTACAGGCCCTGTCGGGCCAGGATCCCGCCGGGCAGGCGGAATTGCTCGGCGTTCGAGCGCGGCGTCCATATGTGCGCGGTCAGCGTCAGCGGGCCGACGCCCTCCAGTTCGGTGGTGAACACGCGCGGATGGCCCGGCAGTCCGGACACGGCGTAGCCGAACGGGTCCACGGCCTGGACCTGCCAGGTCATCGGCGGCACCTCGTCGTCGGTCCCGGAGACCGCGATGGTGATCCGGATCCGCCCGTCGGCCAGGAACCGGTGCAGGTGCAGGCCGAGGTGGTCGGCCAGCGAGCGCATCGTCTTGGTCACGTAGATGTCGGTCTGCCCGGCGTCACCGCGCGCCGGGAAGTCGCGGACGCCGTCCCAGCGCACCGCCGTGCCGTTCCACACCACGTACTCGTCGTACAGGTCGAGGAAACGTTTGGCGAACTCCAACTCGACGATGTCGCACTGGAAACTCTCCTGTGCCGACTCGGTCCGCCAGCGCCGCCCGACGGTGCCGGCGCGCTTGGCCCGACTGATCACCGTGACGCTGTCGGCGTGGCTGAACGACGCGGCCTTCAGGCCCATTCCGAACATGCCGAGCGACGTGTCGTCGTACGCCCGCCGCTTGCCGACGGTCATCGCGGTGTCCAACTCGGCCTCGGTCATGCCGCGTCCGTTGTCCACCACGACCAGCGAGGTCAACAGGTCACCGGTGCGCCGGAAATGCACCACGACCTCGGACGCGCCGGCGTCGATCGAGTTGTCCACGAGGTCGGCCACCGCCTCCTCGAAGCGATAGCCCTGACTGGCGAGTCCCTTGATGTACCCGGGATCCGGAGGCAGGTGCTTGCTGCCGCTCGTAGGTACGTCGATACGCCAGTCGTCCATGCCCACCCCTGGATCCCCACACCTTCGGTGCGCGCTGTCACGCGCCCGCCCCCACTTGCGCCGGACCGACCGTAGCGGTTGGACCGACGCGCCGAAAGCGGAACCCCCGAGTCGTGACCGGGTGGTGCCCCGGCGGAGATGTGCCGGCCGCGATCATGGCCGGAAAACACGGCCGGAGACCATGGCCGAAGGGCGTGACCGAGGGCCGCCGTCAGAGGTCGCGGCGCAGCCGGGAACGGGCGAAGTCCGCCCAGTGCGTGGGGAAGTCGGCCTCGACCTGCCGGGCGAGCGCGACCTCCTCGCCGTAGAGCAGGCCCCACGTGAAGGTGTTCTCGCCCGCGGCATGCGCGGCGATCGCAAGGCGCCGCAGCGCCTTGCGCGTCTGCACGCTGTCCTGGTGCGTGCCGAGCAGGCCCTGCATCGCCTTGGCCCGCTTGGTGAGCCGCTTGGTCGGCTTGCCCAGGGCCGGGCCGGTGGCCTCGCCGGCGTAGCGGACCCGCTTGGCGGCCTTGCGCACCTCGTGCAGGGCGGTGTCCCGGGCCCGGCCCGCGGGGGTGCGCAGCGCGACGCGGGCGCGCCGGAACGTGCGGCGGTCGGCCCGGCGCAGGGCCGCCGCGGCCGGCCGCCGCGCCGGTCGATTCGCCTTGACGGTGAACGGCGGCCGCGCGACCAGGGCGTCCAGCGCGTCCAGCAGCGCGAAGTAGCGGGGGCCGTCGAGATCGGCCAGGATCCGCGCCCGCGCGTCGTTGCGCCGCCGTGCGTCCCAGGCGGTCAGGCGGGCCTCCACCGGCCCGAGCACCGCCTCGGCCGGCAGCGCGGCGACCCGCTCGCGCAGCCGCGCGGCCAATACCTCCTGGTCCCGCGCCCGACCCAACTCGGCCGCCAGCCACTTCAGTTCGGCGCCCAAAATCCCGGTCACCCGCTCGTCGAGCACCCGTGAGAACACCCGGAACGCGCTGCGCAGCCGCCGTGTGGCGACGCGCATCTTGTGCACCGAATCGGGCTCGTCGAGCCGGACCCGGGGGTCGTACGCGGACAGGGTGTCGACCTGCTCCCGGACGTAGTCCAGCGCCACCGCCCCGGCGCTGCCCGCCCGCGGCTTGGCGATCCGCCGCTTCGGCCGCGCTCCCGCCTCGGCCAGCGCCTGCCCGAGCTTGGACGCGGACTCGGAGCGCCGCCAGCCCTCCTTGATCAACCGCCGCTCCAGCGCGTCCGCCAACGCCGCGTCGCCGTCCACCAGTTCGACTTCCAGCTCGGACCAGGAGGTGGTGGTCACCTTCGACCCGAGGAAGACGTCCGCGGTCACCGTGTCGTGCGCGATCTCGGCCAGCGTGGGCCCGTCCGCGCGAGCGATCCGCAACTCGCGCACGGTCCGCAGGCGCACCACCGGCACCTGCTCCGCACCGCGCGTGTACGCCCGGATCCGCACCGCGAGTTCGTCCGGCACCACCCGCTCGGACGCGCCCAGCGGCGCCCGTACCTCGTCGCGCGCGTGCGCCCCGGCGGGCAACTTCAGATGCCACCCGGCATCCCCGCCCCCGGTCCGCCGCCGCAGCGTGATGCCGCGCGCGGCCAGCGCCAGCCCGGGCGTGTCGAAGTACATCGCGTCCAACTCGACGGTGTCGCCGACCTCGACCCGCACCCCGTCCGCCGCCCCGACGAAGTCCGGCACGCCCACCCCGTCCGGTGCCACGTACTTCCGCTCGACCTCACGCACGACCTCTGCCATGGCACGCACCTGCTTCCTGGGGGCGGCACGAGGCGTTCGACCGGGTGGTCGAACGACCCTCGGGGGCGAATGGTCGGCACCTCCGGGACCGGAGCTCGCCGACCGGGCTCGCGGATACGTGTGCCCGAATCGGCCGGTCCGACACGGATCACCCGGGCCGGGTGGGGTCAGGTGTCGAAGGTCCAGCCGAACATGGTGTGGTCGGATTCGGTGGCGGGGGCCGTGGAGCGGTAGGTGGCCATGGCGGCCTCGTTGGCGCGTTCGGTGAGGACCCACATGCCGTAGCAGCCGCGTTTGCGGGCCAGTTCGGCCAGGGCCTCGGTGAGGGCACGGCCGATGCCGAGGCGCCGGTGGCTGTCGGCCACGGCCAGTTCGTACAGGAACATCTCGGTGCCCTTGTCGGGATGGGTCGTCTCGACGCCGGTGACCATCCCGACGGGGGTGGCGGCCACGTAGGCGAGCAGGATGTGATGGCCCGCCTCGCCCAGGAAGCGGGCCGCCCAGTCCGGGCGTACCGGTTCGTCGAACAGGTCCCCGGCCGCGAGCACATCGGCCACCGTCGTCACACGCCGAATCGACGCCACATTCGTATCCACGACGACATTCAACGAGATTTGGTCCCATTCCAGAAGCCGCAGTCGGCAATGGACACCCCATGATTGGGGGACCTCTCGGGATGGTACGGGGCGAAATGGCGGTATCGGGCTACCCGCCGTCGGAGGAGCCGCGTCCGCGGAAGCCCAGCGCGCGGCGTACGTCGCGGCCGGCCAGGCGGGTCTGCTCCCAGACGGTGCGGAACACGGCCCGGACCGGGACGACGGTGTGTCCCCAGGCGCGCCGGGCCGCCCGAGCGGCGGGCGCCACAATCGCCCGACCGACCCACGCCGAAGGCCGCACCACCGTCGCCCGCAGCCCGCGACCGGCCATCCGCGCACCCGACCGGGCCCGCCGCCCACCCCACAGCGCGGGCCGCACGATCACCGACCGCAGCCCCCGGCCGAGGAACCGGACCACGAGCACGACCTTGCGGCCGGCCCATCGCGCGGGAAGCACCGTCAGGACGTACAGGCCCCGGCCGAGCAGGCGGACGAGGAGGACGACCTTGCGGCCGGCCCATCGGGTGGGGAGCACGGTCAGGACGTACAGACCCCGCGCGGTCGCCCGGCCGAGGCGGATGCCCCGGTGCCAGACCCGGGCCGCCGGCCGCGCGACCAGCACGACGAACCCGATGCGCAATCCGCGCCCGGTCGCGCGCAGCCCGCGCAGGAAGCCGCGAGCGAGCCACCGCGCCGGGACGAACAGGCCGTGGTACAGGCCCTGTCCGACGGCCCGGGTCACCACCACCGCGCCGCGCCACACCCATCGGGCGGGGATCAGCACCAGCCACCGAAGCACGACGACGACACCGCGCCCCACCAGCGCCAGGCCCCGAAGCAGGGCGCCCGCCCCGCGCAGCGCGACCCGGCCGCAGGCGACAAGGCCACGCCACAGCACCTTCGCCGGTACGACCAGGACGTGGTACAGACACCGCCCGAAGCCCCGCGCGAGCCCCCGAGCCACGCGCCACGACCACCGGGCGGGCACCAGCACGAGGTGGTACAGCGTGCGTCCGAGCGCATGGGCGACCCACCGGCCGGCCGTGACCAGCCCGCCGGCCAGGGGCCGCAACACCGCGTCCCGAAGCCACCGCAGCGGCAGCACGACCCCGTATCGCCCGAGTAGCCGCAACCCCCGCCACAGCCCGATCACGGCCCGGCGCAGCCCACGCCACACCACCCGGGCAACCGCCGCCGCCCCGCGCCACAGCGCGATCACGGCCCAGCGCAACCCGCGCCACACCACGCGAGCCACCGCCGTCAGCCCGCGCCACAACACCTTCTCGACCAGTCGGCGCAGCCCCCGGCCGACGACCGCGAGCGCATACGCGATCGGTACCAAGAGCCGGTCCCACAACAACCACCGCAACCCGCGCCCGATCACCGCGACCAGCCGCCCCGCCGGGATCAGCACCCAGTCCCGGACCGCGCGCCCGGCCACCTTCACCAGTTCCCAGGCCAGGCGGGCGGGCAACAGCACGATCAGCGCGACGATGCGGATCGGCCAGCGGATCAGGTGATAGAGCAGCCCGGTCGGCTCCTCGGCCGATACGGCGCCGCCGGGTCGATCGCCGGATCGCTCGACCGGCCGAACGGCCGGCTCCGCGTCGGTGCCCGTTCGAGCGGCAGCCGCCGGGCGATCCTTGCTCAGATCGACCGGAACAACTGCTTCCGCTTGTCTGCCATCGCCCATCGTGTCCCCCGTGTGCACCATCGCGTCGCGCCGACTCCCGCCGGATCGCGTGCTCTTGGGACACGCCGAACGGCGCGTGCTCACGGTCCGTTCGCAAAGATTTTCGGCTCGCCACGAGTGACCCGCGTCACCCCGACCCCGCGCCGACCGCCCGTACGATCCCCATCCGCGCCACCCGAACGGCCGCCTCCATCCGGGGAGTCCACCCGATGGCAACCGCCCCCGCGCCGGCCGTACTCACCGGCAAGCGCGTCGCGGTCGCGGACAACCTGAAGCCGCACGCCGAACGGACCACGGCCGCCATCGCCCTGGCGCGTGTCTTCGCGCCGGAGCCCGGTTCGCGTCGCCGAATCGTGGTGACGCGAACCGGGCCCGATGCCGATCAGGCCTCCTGGCGCGCGGGTTCGGGCCGGGCCGCGTCGCCCTCCTCCGCCGCTTCGGCAAGTGCGGGTGCCGGCGCGGTGCCGGCGGCGTCCGCCGCCGGACCGCGGCGCAGCACCAGACCGACCGCGCCGACCACCAGGGCGATCGCGATCAGATAGCCGAACGTGCCCTGGAAGGCCGGGACGACCGTGTGCGCCTCGGAGCGGTTCTGCAGGACCAGCGCGGCGATCGCGATACCGAGCGTGCCGCCGATCTGGTTGCTCAGGTACACCGCCGCCGTGGCGCTGGGCACCGACTCGGGCGCCACCGAGCCGAACACCGACGACATCGCGGGCGCCCCGACGAAGCCGAGCCCCGCTCCCGTCACCACCGAATAGCCCACCAGAAGCGCGGTGTCGGTGCCGCCGTCGGCCGTGCTGAAGCCCAGGATGCCCAGCGCGGCCAACACCCCGCCGAACGGGATCAGTGCCCGGGCACCGACCTTGTCGAACAGCTGCCCGGCGATCGGCATGCCGATCCACACCCCCACCCCCTGTGGCACCAGCAGCAGTCCTGCCGCCATCACGCCCCGGTCCCGGGCCAGTTGGTAGTAGAGCGGGATCAGGAACAGCAGCGAGAAGAGCAGGATGCCGGTCAGGAACACCGCGCCGATGCCGCCGGCGAAGCCGCGGATCCGGAACAGCCGTACGTCGATCAGCGGGTGCTCGACGCGCAGCGCGTGCAGGACGTAGCCGACGATCAGCGCGACGCCCGCGATCAGCGCCGCGAGCACGCGCGGTGCCCCGAAGCCGCTGTCGCCCGCGGCCTGGGAGAGGCCGTAGACGACCACCGCGAATCCCGGGCACAGCAGTGCGATGCCCCGGGCGTCCAGCGGCGGCGGGTCGCCCTCGCGCGGCGGATCGGCGGGGATCTGCCGGTACGCCAGCGCCAGGGCGACCAGGCCGATCGGCAGGTTGATGATGAACATCCAGCGCCAGTCCACGTGTTCGAGCAGCACACCGCCGAGCACCGGGCCCAGGATCGGACCGAGGGTGACCACCGCGCCGACGATGCCGATCATCTTTCCGGCCCGCTTGGGTCCGGCGGCGACGGCCAGCATGGTCAGCAGGGTCGGCTCCAGGGCGCCGACGCCGACGCCCTGGATCACCCGGAAGGCGATCAGGCTGCCCGCGTTCCAGGCGACCGCGGACAGCGCGGAGCCGACGAGGAAGACGATCAGGCCGGTCAGCCAGACGGTCTTGCCGCCGAAGCGGCCGGCCGCCCAACCGGCGAGCGGCACGGTCGCGGCGAGGGCCAACAGGTAGCCGGTGGCCACCCATTCGATGGTTTCCAGCGGCGCGTCGAAGTGTGCGCCGAGGGTGTCGATGCCGACGTTGACGATCGTGGTGTCGAGGATGCCCATCACGCCGCCGAGCAGCATCACCAGCATCAGGCGCAGGAGTGGTCCGTCGATTTTGGTCTCGGGATCGGGGGGTGCGGCGGGCATGTACGCCTCCAAGTTACCGATGAGATCAGTTAACTAAACTCGCGAGTAAAAATTAACAGCACATCTGGTAACGTCGCAACATGGTCGAGGAAACGAAACGGTCGACGACCCCGCCGCCGGCCGCCCCCGCGCCCGCCGCCACCCGCGGCCGGATCGACAAGCGGCGGGCGATCCTGGCCGCCGCCGAGGCGGTGTTCACGCGCGAGGGCTACACACTCGCCGGGATCGACGCGATCGCCACCGAGGCGGGCGTGTCCAAGCCGACCATCTACAACCACCTCGGCGGCAAGGAGAACCTCTTCCGCACCGTCGTGGTCGAGGCCGCGATCGAATCCAGCGGCCGGATCCTGGCCGCCCTGGAGGCGTTCCCGACCGATGCCGAGGAACTGCATCCGCGCCTGACCGCGATCGCGCACCGCGTGGTGCAGTGCCAGGCGGGCGAGAAGGGCTGGGCGTTGCAGCGCCTGGTGTACGCCGAGGCGGCCCGTTTCCCGGACCTGTACGACACGATCCGCGAGGGCGGCACGGTCCGGATCGTCGACGCCCTGGCCGGTCGGCTGGCCCGGCTCGCGCACGGCGGACACCTGGACATCGACGACCCGGTCACCGCCGCGAACCAGTTCCTCGCGCTGATCTCCGGCGACCTGCCCACGCTCACCGCGCTCGGCACCCGGCCCGTGGACGACGCGGCCCTGCATCGCGCGGTGACCGCCGGGGTGACCACGTTCCTGCGCGCGTTCACCCCGCGCGCGGAACCCGCCGGCCCGCCCGCGTCCGTCGCCCGGGAGGGCACGCGCGCGTCCGGCCCGGTCACGGCACCGCCCCGCCGCTGAGCACCCGCCCGGCCGTGCGCTCGGCCGGTTTCGGCGCGGCGTCCGGTGCCGCGCCGTCGACGGGTCCCGGCGCACGCGGTATCGCCGCCAGCAACTCCCGGGTGTAGGTCGCCTCGGGCCGGGTGAACACCCGCTCGGCGTCCCCGCTCTCCACCACCCGGCCGTCCTTCATCACCAGGATGCGATCGCTGACGTGCCGGATCACACCCAGGTCGTGCGAGATGAACAGCATCGCCAGGCCCAGTTCGGCCCGCAGGTCGGCGAGCAGGTCGAGAATCTGCGCCTGGATGGACACATCCAGCGCGGAGACCGGCTCGTCGCAGACGATCAACTCGGGCGAGGGCGCCAACGCCCGCGCGATGGCCACGCGTTGCCGCTGACCACCGGACATCTCGCGCGGCCGACGTGCGAGCAGGTCCGCGGACAGGCCCACCAGATCTAGCAGTTCGACCACCCGAGCCCGATGCGCGGCCCGGGTGGGACGCGGTCGGCCGCCCGGCGCACCGGCGGCGGCGACCGCTTCGCCGAGGATGCGGGCCACCGAGTACCGGGGGTCGAACGAGCCGAGCGGATCCTGCTGCACGGCCTGGATCCGGCCGCGCGAGGAGCGTCGGGCGGACTCCGGCAGCGTGCTCCACGGGGCGTCCCGGAAACGCACGGCTCCCGTGTCGGGGCGCTCCCAGCCCAGCACGATCCGCGCGGCCGTGGTCTTGCCGGAGCCGGATTCGCCGACCACCCCGAGGGTTTCGCCGGCGCGTACGACGAACGACACGTCGCGGAGCGCGTGGTGCCGGGTCCCGTCCGGGCCGCGAAAACTCTTGCCGATGCCGCTCACGTCGAGCAGGACATCGCCGACCGGGGGCGCGGGTGGGGTCGCCGCCCGAGTGGGGCCGACCGGCGCGGACAGCCGGGTGCCCTTGGCCCGACCCGTCGGCACCGCCGCGAGCAACGCCCGCGTGTACGAGTGCTCCGGCTCGGCCAAGACCTGCTCGGTGGGCCCGTGTTCGACGACGCGACCCGCGTACATCACCGCGACCCGGTCGGCCAGCCGGGCCACCGCCGCCAGGTCGTGGCTGATCATCAGCACCGACGTGCCCTCGTCCCGGAGCCGGCCCAGCAGCGTGAGGACCTGGGCCTGCACGGTCACGTCGAGCGCGGTGGTCGGCTCGTCGGCGAGCAGCAGTTCCGGCCCGGCGGCCAGCGCCGAGGCGATCAGCGCACGCTGGCGCAGTCCGCCGGAGAGCTGGTGCGGATACTGCCGGGCCCGCCGGGCCGGATCCGGGATGCCGACGTCGGTGAGCAGTTCGAGCACCCGGGCGCCGAACTGCCCGCGCGGCACCACCGCATGCGTGCGCAGCGCCTCGGCGACCTCCGCACCGACCGTGCGCAGCGGGTCGAGCGAGACCAGCGCGTCCTGGAGCACCAGACCGATCCGCCGCCCGCGCAGCGCGCGCCACCGCTTCTCGGACAGCGCGGTCAGGTCGGTGCCGTCGAAGGCCAACCGACGGGCCGTCACCCGGGCGCCGCCGCCGGTGAGTCCGACCAGGGTGCGGGCGGTGACACTCTTGCCGGAACCGGATTCGCCCACCACGGCCAGGCATTCACCCCGGTCGAGGGTGAACGACACGTCCCGCACCACCGGTTCACGGCCGGGGAAGGCGACATCGAGGCCGTCCACGACCAGGAGGGGCGTGGCCGAGGCCGAGTGCGAGTTCGAGGCGGGGGCGAGATCGGTGCTCATCGGGCAGTTCCTCCGGCGAAGCGGGCGCGGGCGTGTCGACCGGCCACGTTCACCGCGATCACCGCGCAGGTCACCGCGGCGCCGGGGAACACCCCGATCCACCACGCGGTCTCCAGGAAGCCGCGCCCCTCGGAGAGCATCGCGCCCCACTCGGGGGACGGCGGTTGGGCGCCCAGGCCCAGGAAGCTCAGCCCGGACGCGTAGATCAGCGAGGTGCCGAAGCCGACCGTGCCGAGCACCAGGAGCGGCCCGATCGCGTTCGGCAACACGTGCCGGACGATCAGCACCCCGCGACGCAGGCCGAGGCCGGCCGCCGCCTCCACATAGCCCGATCGGCGCACCACCAGCGCCTCCACGCGGACCAGCCGCGCATAGCCGGGCATGGCCGCCACCGCCACCGCGATCATCACATCGACCGTGCCGCGCCCGAGCAGGGTGACCACGAACAGCGCGAGCAACAACTCGGGCAGCGAGAGCATGATGTCGGCCAGTCGCATGCCCACCTGATCGGCGACCCGCCCGCCCAGCGCCGAGGCCAGTCCCCACAATGTGCCGCCGATCAACGCGAACACGGTGGCGCCCAGCCCGAGCAGCAGCGAGGGGCGGGCGCCGTGCAGCACCCGCGCGAATACGTCCCGGCCGAGTTGGTCGGTGCCGAACCAGTGCTCGGCGCCCGGCCCCTGGAGTGCGGCGAGCGGGTCGGTCTCGATCGGCGAGGTGTCGGTGAACCACCCCGGGGCGAGGCCGATCAGCGCGAACAACACGAGGACGACGAGTGCGCACGCCACGCCGGGGCCGACCCGGCCGCGCCGCCGGATCCGTACCGGCCGGACACTGTCGATCGTTGCCTGGACCATCGGGTCACCCCTTCCGCAGCCGTGGATCGATGACGAGGTAGAGCAGATCGGTGACCTGCGAGATCACCACGAACACCAGGGCGGCGAGCAGCACGACGCCCATCACCACCGGCATGTCCTTGGTGTTCACCGATTGCAGGGTCAGCGCGCCGATCCCGGGTCGGGCGAAGACCTTCTCGACCAGTACGGTGCCGCCGAGCAGCGTGCCGGTGAGCCAGCCCGACAGGGTCAGCAGCGCAATCGCCGCGTGCCGGAACGCGTGCCGCACGCGTACCGCGATCCGGCTCAGCCCGCGCGCTCGTGCGGTGACCACGAACGGCTCGGCCAACGCCGTCTCCAGACCCTCGCGCAACACCTGGGCCAGCACCCCCGCGATCGGCAGCGCGAGCGTCACCGCCGGCAGCACCAGGGTCTGTACACCCTCGGTGCCGGCCACCGGGAACCACTGGAGCCGGAACGAGAACACGGTGAGCAACACGATGCCCAGCCAGAACGACGGGGTGGAGACCGCGACCAACTCCCACGCGCTCAGCGCCGAACGCAGCCCGGATCGGCGCCCGGCGGGGGGGGGGGGGGGGGGACCCCCGGACCCACCCCCCCCCCCCCCCCCCCCCCGCCGCCACCGGACCGGAGGGGGGTGGGTGGGGGGCGCGGCACGGGCCGGGGGAG
>NZ_JBHTVA010000054.1:0-63115 GCF_042793325.1 Embleya sp. NPDC056575 | reverse complement strand
CGCGAGGAGTTGCGGATGCTCGCGGACCGGGCGAGCGGCGCGGCCCCGCGCCCCGCGTAGCGGCGCCCACGCTCGGCGCACACCTCAACATCGCACGCCCCCCCCCCCCACCCCCCCCGGCTCCGGCCCCCGCGCCTGTAGCGCCAGTACACCCCGCCGAACACCACCGCCAACCCGAGCGCGGCCGAAGCCAGTTCCAGGGTCGGTTGGAACTGCTCGCCGATCAGCGCGGAGACGGGTTGCTGGAGCTGATAGGACTCGCCGAGTCGGCCGTGCAGCAACTCGCCCAGATAGTGCAGGTATTGCCGAACGATCGGTTCGTCGAAGCCGTAGTCGGCGCGGATCTGCGCCCGCACGGCGGGCGACGCGGTGGTCTGCGGGCCCAGGAGCGTGGCCACCGGATCTCCCGGGAGCAACTTGAGCCCGACGAACGCGAGCGTCGCCGCGCCGAGCAGCACGGAGGCCACGGCCACCAGCCGGGCGCCGATCGCGCGCAGCAGCCGCGACGGACGAGATGGGCCCGGCGGATCGGCGAACGCCGCGGCCGCGGCCGGGACGGACGCGTCGACCGGGGTCGGCGCGTCCGTTGTCGTCGGTGGGGAACTCATCGCCGCGCGTTCCACACGTCGTGGAACAGCGGCCAGGCGTTCGGGTCCAGGCGCAATCCGTTGACGTGCTTGCCGGTGGCGAAGATCGTGGTGGCCGCGTAGAGCGGGACCACCGCCGCGTGTTCGATCACCCAGCCCTGGGTCTGGGCGTACAGCCGGTCGCGGGTGGGCCGGTCCAGGGTCGCCGCCGCCGCGTCGGTCCACTGGTCGATCTGCGGATTGCTCAGCCAGGCGGCGTTTTGTCCACCGGTGCTCGGCAGGTTCGCCGAGTTGAAGTACAGCCGCAATACGTCCGGTTCGAAGCGTGCCCAGCTCATGTCCAGCACGTCGTACTTGCCCGCGTAGGCGTTCGTGGTGAACGCGCCCAGGTCCAGGGCCGGCCGCTGCACCTCGACGCCGATCTTCTTCAGGTCCGACTGCACGGCCTGGGCCAGGATGTCGCGCTGTTCGCGCACCGCGGCGGGCGCGCCGGGCCACTGCACGCTCAAACGTCTGCCGTCGCGGGTCCGGTATCCGTCGCCGTCACGGCCCGTCCACCCGGCCTCGTCCAGCAACCGTCCCGCGAGCGCGGGGTCGTACGGCCAGGAGTTCTCCAGCGCCTTGTCGTAGCCGGGCGTGGCCGGTCCCAACGGGCCCCAGGCGCGCCGGTATTGGTCGAAGTAGATGGACTGGACGTTCGGCCCGATGTTGATCGCGCGCTGTACGGCCCGCCGCACCCGTTCGTCGTCGAAGGGCGCCCGGGTGGTGTTCAGGAACAGGCTGTAGACCGCGCCCGCGAAGTCGTGGCGCAGCACGCGTACGTCCGAACGTCCCTCCAGGCCCTTGACGTTGACCGGCGGGATCGACCCGGCGATGTCCACTTGGCCGCCGGCGAACGCGCCGACCCGGACCGAGTCCTCGGTCAGGAACCGAAACGTCAGCCTGTCCAGGTAGGCGGCGCCCTGGTGTTCGGCACCGGCCGGTGCCCAGTTGTACGCGGGGTTGTTCTCCAGGGTCAGACTCTGGCCCTTGGTGTGCGCGGCGAAGCGGAACGGGCCGGTGCCCACCAGTTGTGGTCCGCCCGCGCACAGCTTGTCGCCGTTGGCGGCGAGCGTCTGCGGCGAGTAGAAGCCCAGGTAGGCGGTGCTCGCGGCCTGGAGGAAGGGGGCGAACGGCTTGGTGAAGGAGATCTTCACCGTCGCCGGGTCGAGCACCTCGGTGCCGGCGTAGGGGCCGAGCAGGCTCGCCGCGTACTGCGACTTGGTGGTCTTGGCCGCGATCCGGTCGAAGTTGACCTTGACCGCGTTCGCGTCGAACGGGGTGCCGTCGGTGAACTTCACGTTGGTGCGCAGCTTGAACGTGTAACCGGTCAGGTCCGGCGCGACCTCCCACGAAGTGGCCAACCAGGGACGGAAGTTGCCTTGATCATCCTCGGCGACCAGCGAGTCGAACACGTTGCGCTGGATGGACGCGGTGATGTCCTGGGGGCTCACGTGGATGTCGAAGCAGGTGGGCTCGGTGTTGATCGCCACCGTCACCGAGCCGCCCTTGACCGGCGGTCCCGCCGCCTCGGCCGCGTTCGGCCCCGTCTTCGTGGTGGAGGAACAGGCCGACAGGACGAACGCGGCGGCCAGGGCCGCACCGACGATTCTGGGTAGGCGTGGTCGGATGACGCGCATGGTCGAGTCCTGTCGAGAGTCGGGGATGTCACGAAGCGGCGCAGAGCGGGGCGAACACCGGCTCCGGCCCTGAGGAAACTAGCCGCGCCGTCGGGACGCCCAGCACCCCTAGCGGACCCCTACCGACCCTTGCGCGTGCGGACGGGGTGATCCTCGCGTCCGCATGTCGCCTTTCTTTCGCGAGACCTTCGTGTTGACGCGACGCGGGCAGATTTCTAGACTGCCGGTCAGCTATGGAGCGAAAGTCCGAATCACCGATTCCGGACTCTTCCACTTCTTTTTCGGAGACGGCCGTGCAGGGGACCCGTGGAGCGAGCGCCTGGCGCCTCGCACTGGTGTCCCGCCTCGACGTGGACCTCGCCCGCATGTCCAGCGGGCTGTGTCGCTGAATCCTCCGTGATCCGACCGGGATCGGATCGATCCCACCCCGACGGCCGAGGTCGCCTCGGCGCGTCGGCGGGCCCGGCGGCCCCCGCGGATCGGGCCCGATAACACCTGTTTCGGCCGTCGTGCGCCGACGAGCCGCCGAACCGGGATATTCCGCGACGCCGCGGCCCCGACGTGTCCCCGGCGTGCGCAAATGTTAATCAGAGGCAATAGCTAATTCAACAAGCGGAAACACTTGGATTTCCGCCGGGGGAGTGGCACGTGTTTTTCGTGGGGCGAACCGAGGAACTCAGCCGACTGGATACCGCCCGGGCCCGCTGCGCGACCGGGGTCGGCGGCGCGACCACTGTCTGCGGGCCCGTGGCGGTCGGCAAGACCGCGCTCCTGCACGCCTTCGCCGAGCGGTCCGCCGCCGACGAGGCGCTGTTCCTGCGTGCCGTCGGCACCCCGATGGAGCAGGATTTTCCGCTCGGGGTGGTGCGCCAACTGCTCCAGTCGGTCCCACTCGCCGACGAGGATCCGGCCCGGATCGACCGGCTCCTGGAGGACGGGGCCCATACCGCCGCCTTCGGCGGCACCGACGCGTTGGACGCCACCACGGTCCGGGCGGTACACGAACTCTCGGCGGTGGTCCTGACGTTGGCCGAGTCGCGGCCGGTCGTGGTGGTCGTGGACGACATCCAGCACGCCGACCCGGTGTCGTTGCAGTTCCTGGCCCACCTGATCCGGCGGATCCGCACCGCACGGGTGCTGGTCCTGCTCGGCGAACGCGAGTACGCCGCGGCCCGCTCGGCGGCGTTCGCGGCCTTCTCCGCCGACGTCGAACGCCAGCCGCACCACGGGCGGATCCGGCTCGGCCTGCTCGGCCGCGCCTCGGTCGGCGAACTGCTCGAACCCGCCGTCGGCCCGACCGCCGCCGCCCGGCTGACCGCCGATGTACTCGAACTCACCGGCGGAAACCCGCTGTTGATCCGGGCCTTATTGGAGGACATGGGCGCGGGACAGCGCTCCGACAGTGCCCGGCGCCCGCTCAGGGCGACCGCGGCCGACGCCTACTGCCGAGCCCTGGTCGGTTGCCTGTACCGCCTGGATCCGGCCACCGTGGAGGTCGCGCGCGGCCTGGCCCTGCTCGGCGAGTCGGGCACGAGCGAGGGCCTGGCCGAACTGGTCGGCCTCGAACCCGCCACCGCCACCCGGGCGGCGCGCACCCTCAACGACGCCGGACTGGTCGCCTGCGGACGATTTCGCGACGATCGGGCCCGTGCGGCCGTGCTGAACACGATGACCCGGCCGGAGCGCGAACGCGGACACGGCCGGGCCGCCACGCTGCGACACATCGACGGCGCGCCGTCCGAGGCGGTGGCCAAACACCTTGCGGGCGCCGGGGAGTTCCGTGCGCCGTGGGCGGTACGTACGCTGCGCGAGGCGGCCGAGTCGGTGGTCGCCGAGGGTGATCTGCGCCTCGCCGTCGACTACCTCAAGCTGGCCGAACGCATCGCCCCGGACGAATGCACCCGGGTGTCGATCAAGGCCTTCCTGATCGGACTGGAGTGGCTGGTCAACCCGGCCGCCGCCGCGCGACACGTGCCGTGGCTGGCCGCCGCGGTGCGCGACGGGCGGCTCAGCGGCCGGGACGCCCTGGCGTGCGTGCGCTACCTCGCCTGGTACGGCCGGCTCGAGGAGGCCAGGACCGTGATCGAGGCGGGTCGGCAATCGTGCGCGCCCGGCGAGTCGGCCGACTGGGTCACCGCCGCCGAGACCCGGGCCGCCCGGTTCTGGCTCAAGTACTGGTACCCGGCCGTCGACGCGGACCTGCCCGAATACGGCACCGAGGTGTCCCCGCTGCCCGCGACCATCGGCCGGATCGAGGGATTGGACCTGCTCACCGACGTCCTGGCCGGCCGGCTCGACGCCGACCGGGTCTGCGACCGGGCCGAGCGCATCCTGCGCGGCGCGCGCCTGGAGGACGCCACGGTGGAATCGCTCACCTCCGCGCTGACCGCGCTGGTCTACGCCGACCGGGCCGCCGAGGCCCAGGAGTGGTGCGTCACGCTGATCGACCGGGCGGCCGGTCGGCGCAGTCCGATCGCCCACGCGCTGTTCTCGGCGGTGCTCGGCGAGATCACCGTGCGCCAGGGCGACCTGCTCGGCGCCGAGGAGAGCGCCGCGACCGCGCTGACCCGGATCGCCCCCGAGGGCTGGGGAGTGGCGGTAGGGGTTCCGCTGGCCGCCCGGATCGTCGCCGCGGTCGCGCGCGGTGACCGGGACCAAGCCGCCCGACTGCTCGAACTCCCAGTCCCCGGAGCGATGTTCCACACCCCGGCCGGGTTGCACTACCTGCACGCCTGCGGGCGGTACAACCTGGCCACCGGCCGCGCCGACGCGGCGCTGCACGACTTCCTGTCCTGCGGCGAGCTGATGACGGCGTGGCGGATCGACCTGCCCGGCCTGGTGCCCTGGCGGGTCGAGGCGGCCCGGGCCCACGTGCACCTCGGCGACCACGACGCGGCCCGCGAGTTGTTGGCCGAACAGTTCGACCGGCTCGCGGACGAACCGTCGCGCACTCGGGGGCTCGCGCTCGGCGTGCAGGCGTCCGTGGTCGAACTGCGCCGCCGTCCGGCGCTGTTGTGGGAGGCGATCCGCGAACTCCAGGCATGCGGCGACCGCTTCGAGTTGTCCCTGGTCTTCGCCCAACTCGGCAACGCCTACCGCGAACTGGGCGACTTCGGCCGGGCCCGACGGGCGGCCCGACGCGCCCGACACCTGTCCGAGGTGTGCCGGGCCGAGCTGCCACAAACCCTGTCGCGTACCGACCGGCTGGCCGCCGTACCCGACCGGGACGGCGCGATATCGCGCCTGCGTGGCACGACGCCCGAGCCTGCGCCGATTCACGAACCCGCGACGAACCGCGAGGCGGACCGGGTCGCCGAACGCCCCGGGCGACCCGAACACCGCGAGACGGCGCGCATCACCGTGCCGGCCGCATCCGCGAGCGCCTCCCGGGGCGTCTCCCCGGGCGCTTCCCCGGGCGCCGACGAGCAGCCCGGCGCGGGTCTGAGCGACGCCGAACGCCGCGTCGCCGCGCTGGCCGCCCAGGGCCAGACCAACCGGGAGATCTCCCGCCGGCTGTTCATCACCGTCAGCACCGTCGAACAACACCTGACCCGGGTGTACCGCAAGCTCGGAGTGGCCCGCCGACTGGACCTGCCGCCGTGGCTGGAGGAGGAGATCGCGGGCTGAACGGACCCCGATCGAGGAGCACGACCCAGGGCCGCCGCGCTGTATGCGCGGCGGCCCTCGGCATGCCCCGACAGGGGTCGCTTCGGACCCCGTCCGCTATGGGGTCGGTAGGGGATCGACAGGGGTATTCGGGCGGGGCACGCCGGCCGAATCCTGAGGTCGTTCGGCGCACTCGTCGCCGTTCGGGATCGGACCGTTCGGCATGGGGGGCGACACTCCGCGATGATGACGACCAGTGAGAACACCGCCGGCGACCGCGATCGGCACGGCGCCGCGATCGCCGTCATCGGAACCGCCTGCCGGCTGCCGGGCGCCGCCGACCCCGCCGCGTTCTGGCGGCTCCTGGCCGACGGTGTGGACGCCGTCGGCGAGGCGGGCACCGAGCGCCGGCGCGGCGCGGACCTGCGGCCCGGGGGCTACCTCGACCGGGTGGACACCTTCGACGCGGCGTTCTTCGGCATCTCGCCACGCGAGGCCGACGCGATGGACCCGCACCAGCGGCTGGCCCTCGAACTCGGGTGGGAGGCCGCCGAAGACGCCGGCCTCCTGCCCGGATCCCTCGCGGGCACCCGGGCCGGTGTGTTCGTCGGCGCGATCGCCGGCGACTGGTCCACCGTGGTGCACCGGTACGGAACCGACGCGATCACCCGGCACACCTTCACCGGCGTCGCCCGCGCGCTGATCGCCAATCGCCTGTCCTGGGCCCTGGACCTGCACGGCCCGAGCCTGACCGTCGACACCGCGCAGTCCTCCTCGCTGGTCGCGGTACACCTGGCCTGCGAGAGCCTGCGCAGCGGCGAGTCCACCGTCGCGTTCGCCGGCGGCGTGCACCTGAACCTGGCGGCGGAGAGCACCGTCGCCGCGGAACGTTTCGGCGCGTTGTCCCCGGACCACCGCTCGTTCACCTTCGACACCCGCGCCAACGGCTTCGTGCGCGGCGAGGGCGGCGCGGTGCTGCTGCTCAAGCCGCTGGACCGGGCGCTGGCCGACGGCGACCCGATCCACGCGGTGATCCACGGCAGCGCGGTCACCAGCGACGGTGACACCGACGGCCTCACGGTGCCGGACGTCGGCGCCCAGACCGACGTGCTGCGCCGCGCCGCGACCGCCGCCGGGGTGGCGCCCGACCGGATCCAGTACGTCGAACTGCACGGCACCGGCACCCGCGTCGGCGACCCGATCGAGGCCGCCGCGCTCGGCACCGCCTACGGCGCCGGCCGCACCGGCGCGGACCGGCTCGCGGTGGGCTCGGTGAAGACCAACATCGGTCACCTGGAGGGCGCTTCCGGCATCGTCGGACTGCTCAAGACGGTGCTCGGGATCCGCCGGCGCACGCTGCCCGCGAGCCTGCACCACACCACCACGAACCCGGCGGTCGACCCGACCGCGAACGGACTGCGGGTGCAGACCGAAGCGGGACCGTGGCCGCACCCGGACCGGCCGCTGCTCGCGGGGGTCAGCTCGTTCGGGATGGGCGGTACGAACTGCCATGTGGTGGTGGGCGAGGCACCCGCGGTGGTGGGCGAGGCGCCCGTAGTGGTGGGCGAGGCGCCCGTAGTGGTGGGCCGGGCGTCCGCGCCCGACGGCCCCCGTGCGCTCGTCGCCTCCGTCCTGCCGTGGCCGCTGTCCGCCCGCGACCCGCGCGCCCTTCCGGGCCAGGCCGGCCGGCTCGCGACGGTGGACGCCGCGCCCGGGGACGTCGCACTCACCCTCGCGGCCCACCGCACCGCGTTCGCCCACCGGGCCGTGCTCCTGGGCGAGGACTGGACCGAACTCCGCGACACGGCCGCCGCGTTGGCCGCCGGCCTGCCCAGCGCCGGCGCGGTCACCGGCGTCGCCCACCCGCACCCCTCCACCGTGTTCGTCTTCCCCGGCCAGGGCTCCCAGTGGATCGGCATGGCCCGGCAACTGCGTTCCGACTCGCCGGTGTTCGCGGCACACCTGGACGCCTGCGCGGACGCGCTCGCGCCGCACGTCGACTGGTCGCCGCACGACGTCCTGCGGGACGTGCCCGGTGCGCCCGGGCTCGACCGCGTCGACGTCGTACAACCCGCGCTGTTCGCCGTGATGGTCTCGCTGGCCCGCCTGTGGGAGGCGTTCGGCGTGCGCCCGGACGCGGTGATCGGCCACTCGCAGGGGGAGATCGCCGCCGCGCACATCGCCGGTGCGCTGACCCTGGCCGACGCCGCGCGTCTGGTGGCCCGGCGCAGCCGGCTCCTGGCCGGTCTCGCACCCGGTGGCGGCATGGCCTCCATACCGCTCCCGGCCGACGAGGTGCGCGCCGCGCCGGCCGTACGGGCCGGGCGGATCGCGATCGCGGCGGTCAACGGCCCCTCGTCCACCGTGGTCTCCGGCGACCGCGCCGCGCTGGACACGCTGCTCGCCGACTACACCGAGGCCGGCGTCGACGTCCGGTCCATCCCGGTCGACTACGCCTCGCACTCGGCCCACGTGGAGCCGCTGCGCGTCGATCTGGCCCGCGAACTCGACGGACTCGCGCCGGTATCGAGCGATATCACGTTCTACTCCACGGTCACCGGCGGCCCGCTGGACACCGCCGGGCTCGACGCCGACTACTGGTATCGGAACCTGCGCGGCACCGTGCGCTTCGAGGACGCGGTGCGCGCCGCGCTCGCCGACGGCCGGCGCGGCTTCGTCGAGGCCAGTCCGCATCCCGTGCTGACCATGGGACTTCGGCAGATCCTCGACGGAGCCGGCGCCGAGGATGCCGCCGCCGTGCTGACGGTGGGCACGCTGCGGCGCGACGACGGCGGGGCACGCCGATTGCTGACCTCGCTGGCCCAGGCGTATGTCCACGGTGTTGCCGTGGACTGGACAGCCGCGCTGCCGGCCGACGCCCGACGGACCGAACTGCCCACGTACGCCTTCCTGCCGACACCGCACTGGATCGCGGAACCGACGGCGGCGCCTCAGGACGCGCCTGCGGGCGGGGCAGCGGGATCCATGCGGGCCGAAAGCGTCGCCGCCGGTAACGCCGCGAGCGACAACGGCGGGTCGCACGGCGGCGACAGCCCCGGCCACGCCGCCCCCGAACTCCTCGTCCTCGTCCGCGCCACCGCCGCCGTCGTCCTCGGCCACGCCGGTCCCGGTGCGGTCGACCCCGATCGCACCTTCAAGGACCTCGGCTTCGACTCGGTCGGCGCGCTGGAGTTCCGCGACCGGCTCGCCGCCGCGAGCGGGACCGCGCTGTCCGCCTCGCTGACGTTCGACCACCCGACCCCCCGGGCCGTCGCCGCCCATCTCGCGCACCGCACGGCCGGCACCGTGCCCGCGGATGCCGGCGGGCCCGGGACCGGCCCGGCGCCGGCCGCGCCCGAGGACGATCCGATCGTCATCGTCGCGGCCGGCGGCCGGTGGCCCGGCGGCGCGGACACCCCCGAGGCGCTGTGGGACCTGCTCGCGACCGGCACCGACACCATCGGCCCGTTCCCGACCAACCGGGGCTGGGACCTCGACGCGCTCCACGACCCCGACCCCGAGCACGGCCGACCCGGGACGACCTACGTACGCGCGGGCGGATTCCTCACCGCCGCCGACACCTTCGACGCGGGCTTCTTCGGGATCAGCCCGCGCGAGGCCGCCGCGATGGATCCGCAGCAGCGGCTGCTCCTGGAGATCGCGTGGGAGGTGGTCGAGCGCGCGGGCATCGCGCCGAGCACGCTGCGCGGCACCCGGGCGGGCGTCTTCGTCGGCGCCATGCCGCAGGAGTACGGGCCGCGCCTGCACGAGGCGTCCGAGGACCACGCCGGACACCTGCTCACCGGCGCGCTGGCCGGCGTCGCGTCCGGGCGGCTCGCGTACACCCTCGGCCTGGAGGGCCCGGCGCTCACGATCGACACCGCCTGCTCGTCGTCCCTGGTCGCGCTGCACCTGGCGGCGCGTTCGTTGCGCGCGGGCGAGTGCACACTCGCGCTGGCCGGCGGGGTCACCGTGATGTCCACGCCGGGCATGTTCACCGAGTTCAGCCGGCAGCGGGGGCTCGCCCCCGACGGTCGCTGCAAGCCGTTCGCCGCCGCCGCCGACGGGACCGCGTGGGCCGAGGGCGCGGCCCTGGTCCTGCTCGAGCGCCGCTCCGACGCGCGCCGCAACGGGCATCCCGTACTCGCCGTGCTCCGGGGCAGCGCGATCAACCAGGACGGTGCGTCCAACGGCCTGACCGCGCCCAACGGGCCCGCGCAGCAGCGGGTGATCCGCGCCGCGCTGCACGACGCCGGGCTGAGCGCGCCCGAGGTCGACGCGGTCGAGGCGCACGGAACCGGCACCACCCTCGGCGACCCGATCGAGGCCGAGGCGTTGCTGTCCACGTACGGCGCGGACCGGCCGGCCGATCGACCGCTCCTCGTCGGCTCGGTCAAGTCCAACCTCGGACACACCCAGGCCGCCGCCGGCGTCACCGGCGTGATCGCGCTGATCGAGGCCATGCGGCACGGCGAACTGCCGCGCACGCTGCACCTGGACGCACCGTCCCCGCACGTGGACTGGACCCGGGGCGGGGTGCGTCTGCTCGCCGAGCCCACCGCCTGGCCCGACACCGGCCGGCCGCGCCGCGCCGCGGTGTCCTCGTTCGGGATCAGCGGCACCAACGCGCACGTGATCCTGGAGCAGGCCCCGATCGAGGCGCCGCCGACGCCGGCGGTGCGTGACGACGCCGGGCCGTGGACGTTGTCCGCCGTGAGCGCGGACGCGCTGCCGGCCCAGGCCGCCCGGCTGCGGGCACACCTGGTCGAGCGTCCCGACCTCTCGCTCGGCGACCTGGCCCTGGCCCTGGCCGGCACCCGGGACACCCTCGCGTACCGTGCGGTGATCACCGGCAACGGCCGGGACGACCTGCTGCGCGGGCTCGACGCGCTCGTCGACGGCCTCGACGCGGCCAACCTGATCGAGGGCGCCGCCCGTCCGAGCGGGCCGCTCGCCGTGCTGTTCAGCGGCCAGGGCAGCCAGCGCATCGGCATGGGCCGCGAACTGTACGCGTCCGAACCGGTGTTCGCCCGGGCCCTGGACGAGACGCTGAAACACCTGGACGCGGCCCTGGAACGCCCGCTGCGCGACCTGCTGTTCGCCGAACCGGGCAGCGCCGAGGCCGCGTTGCTCGGCGAGACCGCGTACACCCAGCCCGCGTTGTTCGCGATCGAGACCGCGCTGTACCGACTCGCCGAGGCGTACGGAGTGCGCGCCGACCACCTGATCGGCCACTCGATCGGCGAACTCACCGCGGCCCACATCGCCGGCGTGCTCGACCTCCCGGACGCCGCCGCGCTGGTCGTCGCCCGGGGCCGGCTGATGGGCCGACTGCCCGCCACCGGTGCGATGATCGCGCTCCAGGGCACCGAGGACGAGATCGCCGCGCTGATCGCCGAACACCCCACCGAGGTCGGTATCGCGGCGGTGAACGGCCCCGACTCGGTGGTGATCTCGGGTACGGCCGACCTCGTCGAGGCGCTCGCCGAGCGGTGGCGGGACGCGGGCCGCAAGAGCAAACGACTCCAGGTGAGCCACGCGTTCCACTCCCCGCACATGGACGCCGTGTTGGACGAGTTCCGCGCGGTGGCGGCGGGCATACGCTTCGGCGCGCCGCGCGTCCCGATCGTGTCCAACCTGACCGGAGACCTCGCCGACGCCGCCGAACTCGCCGATCCCGACTACTGGGTTCGGCACATCCGCGAGGCGGTGCGCTTCCGCGACGGCATCCGCCGACTCGCCGACCTCGGCACCACCACCTTCCTCGAACTCGGCCCCGACGCCGTGCTGACCGCGCTCGCCCTGGCGAACCTGGACGACCCGTCGGCGGTCGTGGTCGCCGCGCTGCGTGCCGACCGCCCCGAACCGGCGACCTTCACCCACGCGCTGGCCCGGCTGCACGTCACCGGCACGCCCGTCGACTGGACCGCGACACCCCGCGACGGGCGCGAGGTCGGCCGGGTCGACCTGCCCACCTACGCGTTCCGACGTCGCCGGTACTGGCTGGACACGTCCCGGGCGAGCACCGACCCGACCTCGGCCGGTCTCGACCCGAGCGAACACCCCTTCCTGGGCGCGGAGCTGACCCGCGCGGACGGCTCCGGCCGGGTCTGGACCGGCAGCCTGTCCACCAAGGACCGGCCCTGGCTCGCCGACCACGCGGTCCGGGACACGGTCCTGCTGCCCGGTACCGCCTTCGTCGACCTCGCGCTGTACGCCGCCGAACGCACCGGCGCGGGCGGCATCGGCGAACTCGTGCTGGCCGCACCGCTGGTGCTGCCCGACGCGGAGCCGGTCCGGATCGAACTCGCCGTCGGCGCCGAACAGCCGGACGGCACCCGGGCGCTGACCGTACACTCGCGCGCCGCCGACACCGACACCTGGACCCGACACGCCACCGGCCGACTGGACCCGGCGCGGGACACGGCCCCCGCACCGAACGACACCGCGTGGCCGCCGCCCGGGGCGAGCCCGATCGACGTCGACGACGTCTACGACCGCCTCGCCGCACTGGGCTACCACTACGGCCCGGCCTTCCAGGGCCTGATCGCCGCCTGGCAGGCCGGTGACGACCTGCTCGCCGAGGTGGAACTGCCCGAACAGGTCGAGGAGATCGGCCACCGAGTCCACCCCGCACTGCTCGATGCCGCGCTGCACGCCGTGGTGGCACTGCTGCCCGGCGCCGATCCGGCCACGCCCACCCGGCTGCCGTTCGCCTGGTCCGGCGCCACCGCGCACACCGACGGCGCCCGCGAACTGCGGGTCCGGATCAGCCCGGTCGGCACGGACACGATCGCCCTGACCGCCACCGACGACCGGGGCACGCCGGTCGTGACGATCGACCGGCTGACCCTGCGCGCGATCCCGGCCGACCGGCTCGCGACCCGACCGGGCTCCGGCCCGGGGTCGGAGCCGGACTCGGCCGCGGACTCCTGGTACCGGGTCGACTGGATGCCCGTGCCGCCGGGCGAGTCGGCCGCGAAGCAGGGCGGTTGGGTCGTCCTCGGCGAGCCCACCGACCCGCTCGGTCTCACCGCGCCGGCCGAAGCCGACGACCGGTCCGTCGTGTTCCACCCCGACCTCGACGCGCTGCGGGCCGCCTTGGCCGCCGGTGCGTCCCGACCCACCCACGTGCTGGTCCCGTTCCCCCGACCGGTCCCGGAACTGGGCACCGTCGTGGCCACACACGCGGTCACCGAGCGGGCCGTAACGCTGCTCGGCGCGTGGTTGGCCGACCCCGAACTCGGCGACATCACACCGGTCCTGGTCACCCGCGAGGCGATCGCCACCCACCCCGGCGAGGACGTGCGCGACCCGACCGCCGCCGGCCTGTGGGGCCTGGTCCGGGCCGCCGCCGGCGAACACCCGGGCCGATTGCGGGTCCTCGACCTGGACACCCATCCCGACTCGCTCACCGCGCTGCCCGCCGCACTGGCCGGCCCCGAACCGCAACTCGCCCTGCGCGGCGGCGACATCCTCGCGCCGCGCCTGGCCCGGGTGCGCCCGGACGACGCGCTCGAACCGCCGCGCGCCGACGAGCCGTGGCGGCTCGACGTCACCGAACCGGGCACGATCGACAACGTCGCGATGTTGCCGGCCCCAGAGGCCGCCGCGCCGTTGGCGCCCGGCCAGGTCCGGATCGCGCTGCGTGCCGCCGGGCTGAACTTCCGCGACGTGCTGATCGCCCTCGGCGTCTACCCCGGCAGTGCCCGCATCGGCGCGGAGGGCGCCGGCCGCGTCCTCGAAGTCGCCCCGGACGTCGAAGAACTCGCGGTCGGCGACCGGGTGATGGGCCTGCTGCCGGGTGTGCTCGGGTCCCAGGCCGTGGTCGACCACCGCCTGCTCACCCCGATCCCGACCGGATGGACGTACGCTCAGGCCGCCACCGTCCCCGTAGCCTTCCTGACCGCCTACCACGGCCTGGTCGAACTGGCCGGACTGCGCGCCGGGGAGTCCGTCCTGGTGCACGCCGCGACCGGCGGGGTCGGTACCGCCGCCGTACAACTCGCCCGCCACCTGGGCGCCGACGTCCACGGCACCGCGAGCCCGGCCAAGTGGCCCACGCTGCGCGCCCAGGGCCTGCCCGACGAGCGCATCGCCTCCTCCCGCACCCTCGACTTCGAGGACCGCTTCCGCGACACCACCGCCGGCCGGGGCGTCGACATCGTGCTCAACACGCTCGCCCGCGAGTTCACCGACGCGTCCCTGCGACTGCTCGCCCCCGGCGGCCGGTTCGTCGAACTGGGCAAAACCGACCCGCGCGACCCGGCCCAGGTGCGCGCCGCACTCCCGGGAGTCGACTACCGGGCCTTCGACCTGCTGACCCTGGACCCCGCGCACATCGCCCGCATGTCGCGAGCCCTGGCCCCGCTGTTCGCGACCGGAACGCTCACCCCGCTGCCGGTCACCGCGTGGGACGCCCGACACGCTCTCCCGGCGCTGCGCCGGCTGAGCCAGGCCCGCCACACCGGCAAACTCGTCCTCACCATCGCGCCCACCCCCGCCCCCTTCGACCCCGCCGGCACGGTCCTGATCACCGGCGGCACCGGCACCCTCGGCGCCCTCGCCGCCCGCCGCCTGGTCGCCGAACACGGCGCCCGACACCTGCTCCTGGTCGGCCGGCACGGCCCGGCCGCCCCCGGCGCGGCCGAACTGCGCGCCGAACTGGCCGCCGCCGGTGCCACGGTCGAGATCGCCGCGTGCGACGTGGCCGACCCGACCGCGCTCGCCGAGCTGCTGGCCGGGATCCCGACCGCACACCCGCTGACCGCGATCGTGCACACCGCCGGCGTGGTCGCCGACGGCGCGCTCACCGGCACCGACCCCGACCGCCTGCACGCCGTACTGCGGCCGAAGGTCGACGCCGCCTGGCACCTGCACACGCTCACCGCCGACCTGGATCTGTCCGCCTTCGTGCTCTACTCCTCCGTCGTCGGCGTACTCGGCAACCCCGGGCAGAGCGCCTACGCCGCGGCCAACACCTTCCTGGACGCCCTCGCCCATCACCGGCACAGCCGCGGCCTGGCCGCCACCTCGATCGGCTGGGGCCACTGGGCCGAGGCGGGCGGCCTGGCCGCACACCTGACCGACGTGGACCGGCGCCGGCTCGCGGGCAGCGGCCTGGCCCCGATGCGCACCGACACCGCCCTCGAACTGCTCGACCGGGCCCTGGACACCCCACTGCCCGCACCGATCGCGGCCCGGATCGACACCGGCACACTGCGCCCGGACGCGGCCGGCGGCGTACTCGCCGGCCTGACCCGCGCGGCCGGCCCGGCCCGGGTGCCCGCCCAGCGCGCTGCCGGCCGGGGCGGCCGCAAACCCGCCGTCGGCTTGCGCGATCGCCTCGCGGGTCGCCCCGTCGACGAACAGCGCCGCGAACTCCTGCTGTTCGTGCGCCAGACCGCCGCGGCCGTGCTCGGGCACGACGGACCCGCCTCGATCGCACCCGAACGCGGTTTCCTGGAAGCCGAGTTCGACTCGCTCGGCGCGATCGAGCTGCGCAACCGGATCAACGCCGGCACCGGCCTGGACCTGCCCTCCACGCTGGCCTTCGACCACCCCACCCCGATCGCGCTGGCCGAGCACCTGCGCGACCTGCTCGCCCCGGCCCCGGCCGTCCCGGACGGCGGCCGACTGCTCGCCGAACTCGACCGCTGGCAGCTGTCGCTGACCGACCTGCTCGACGCCGGAGCCGGTCCCGACGAGGGCTTTCGCTCCGACGCGGTCGCCCGGCTGTACGGGCTGCTCGGCCGGCTCGGCGTCGACGCCCCGGAGGATCCGACCTCGGCGGTGATCGCCCGACTCGGCGCGGGCACGGACGACGAACTCTTCGACTTCATCGACAACGAACTCGGCATCTCCTGAGCCGGCGCAGCGCGCCCACCCAGGCAGGAGCAGGCCCGAGCGCGGGCCCGCGTGGATCCACGCGGGCCGGCCGGGCACCCCGACGCGTACCACATCACGGCGAAGCCGCCGCACGGAAAAAGGCTGATACCCCATGGCGAACGAAGAGAAGCTGCGTGACTACCTGACCCGGGTGACCGCCGACCTGCACCAGGCCCGGCGCCGGTTGCGGGAGAACGAGGAAGCCCGGAACGAGCCGATCGCCGTGGTCGGCATCGGCTGCCGGCTGCCCGGGGGCGTGCACTCGGCGGCGGACCTGTGGCGGCTGGTGGCCGAGGGCCGGGACGCGATCGGCGGCTTCCCCACCGACCGGGGCTGGGACCTGGACGGCCTCTACGACGCGGACCCGGACGCGGTCGGCAGGACGTACACCCGACAGGGCGGATTCCTGCACGACGCCGCCGAGTTCGACGCCGCCTTCTTCGGCGTCTCGCCGCGCGAGGCGCTGGCCGCCGACCCGCAGCAGCGACTGCTCCTGGAAACCGCCTGGGAGGCGCTGGAGGACGCCGGGATCGACCCGGCGGCGGTCCGCGGCTCGGCCACCGGCGTCTTCGCCGGCGTGATCGCGCAGGAGTACACGCCACGCCTGTACAAGTCCACGCCCGACCGGGTCGACGGCTACGTGTTGACGGGCAGCACCACCAGCGTCGCGTCGGGCCGGATCTCGTACACCTTCGGCTTCGAGGGGCCGGCGGTGACGGTGGACACCGCGTGCTCGTCGTCGCTGGTCGCGCTGCACCTGGCGGCCCAGTCGCTGCGCTCGGGCGAGTGCGACCTCGCCCTCGCGGGCGGGGCCACGGTGATGGCCTCGCCCGGGATGTTCGTCGAGTTCGCCCGCCAGCGCGGACTGTCCGCCGACGGCCGCTGCAAGGCGTTCGCCGGCGCCGCCGACGGCACCGGCTGGGCGGAGGGCGTCGGCCTGCTCGTCCTGGAACGGCTCTCGGACGCCCGCCGGGCCGGCCACCGCGTGCTCGCGGTCCTGCGGGGCAGCGCGGTCAACCAGGACGGCACCAGCAGCCAACTCACCGCCCCCAACGGCCCGTCGCAGCAGCGGGTGATCCGCCGGGCACTCGCCAACGCCGGCCTGACCCCGGCCGACGTGGACGCGGTCGAGGCGCACGGGACCGGTACCCGGCTCGGCGACCCGATCGAGGCCCAGGCCCTGCTGGCCACCTACGGCCGCGACCGCACGCCGGAACAGCCGTTGTGGCTCGGCTCGTTGAAGTCCAACATCGGTCACGCCCAGGCCGCCGCGGGGGTGGCCGGGGTGATCAAGATGATCGAGGCGCTGCGCCACGGCGTGCTGCCCGAAACGTTGCACGTGGACGAGCCGACCCCGCATGTGGACTGGTCGTCGGGCGGGGTGCGGTTGTTGACCGAGGCCCGGCCGTGGCCGGAGGTGGATCGGCCTCGGCGCGCGGCGGTGTCGGCGTTCGGGGTGAGCGGGACCAACGCGCACGTGATCCTGGAACTGCCGGACGAGGACCGGGAGGTCGCGGAGTCGCCGACGACCGTGTCGGCGCCGTCGATTCCGTGGGTGCTCTCCGCCAAGTCGGTACCGGCGCTGCGCGCGCAGGCGGCTCGACTGACCGACGTGCCCGGCGCGGCCGAGGTCGGCTTCGCGCTCGTCTCCTCCCGCGCGGTCTTCGGCGAGCGTGCCGTCGTCCTGGGCGCGGACCGTACGGAACTGGTCGCCGGGCTAGACGCGTTGGCGCGCGGCGAGCAGACCCCGACCGTGCTCACCGGCTCGGCGGGCGCACCCGGCCGCACCGTCTTCGTCTTCCCCGGCCAAGGCTCGCAGTGGCCCGGCATGGCCGCCGACCTGTACGCCCAGGCACCGGTGTTCGCGGCCCGCTTCGACGAGTGCGCCAAGGCCGTCGAACCGCATCTGGACTGGTCGTTGGTCGAGGTACTGACCGGTGTCGAGGGCGCGCCGTCGTTGGATCGGGCGGATGTGGTCCAGCCGGTGTTGTGGGCGGTGTTGGTGTCGCTGGCCGAGGTCTGGCGGGCGTACGGGGTCGTCCCGGACGCGCTCGTCGGACACTCGCAGGGCGAGATCGCGGCGGCGGTGGTCGCCGGCGGGTTGTCCCTGGAGGACGGCGCCACGGTCGTTGCCCTGCGCAGCCGGGCGATCCTGGCCCTGTCGGGGCGGGGCGCGATGGCGTCGGTGGCGCTGCCCGAGCCGACGGTGCGGGAGCGGATCACCGCGTGGGGCGGGCGGATCGCGGTCGCGGCGGTGAACGGGCCCGGGCAGGTGGTGGTGTCCGGCGAACCCGACGCGTTGGCCGAGTTGGTGGCGGTTGTGACCGACGAGGGTGGTCGGGCTCGGCTGATTCCGGTGGATTACGCGTCGCATTCGGCGCAGGTGGAGGAGATCCGGGCGCGGATCGTCGCGGATCTGGCCGGGATCGCGCCGGTGTCCGGGACGGTCCCGGTGTGGTCGACGGTGACCGGGGACTGGTTGGACACCGCCGAGATGGACGCCGCGTACTGGGCGACCAACCTGCGCGAGACCGTGCGCTTCGAAGAGGCGGTACGCGGGCTGGCCGAGGCCGACCACGGCGTGTTCGTCGAGGTGAGTCCGCATCCCGTGCTGACCGCCGCGATCCAGGACACCCTGGAGGCGGCCGGCGCGGTCGATCCGGTCGTGGTCGGCACGCTGCGCCGGGAGCAGGGCGACCTGCTGCGGCTGCACACCTCGCTGGCGGAGGTGTTCGTCCGCGGGGTGCCGGTGTTCTGGGAGGCGGCGTTCGCGTTTGCCGAGGGCACCCCGCCGCGGGTCTCGCTGCCCACCTACGCCTTCCAGCGCGAGCGGTTCTGGCTGGACACCGGCGAGCACACCGAACCGGTCGAGGCCGCGGCGGACGCGGCCTTTTGGGAACTCGTCGAGGGTGGCGACCCGGCGGGGTTGTCGGCCGCCCTGGGGGACGCGGACGGGCATCTGGCCGAGCCGTTGGGCGCGGTACTGCCGGCCCTGTCGTCCTGGTGGGAGCGGCGGCGGTCCGGCGCGGTGACCCGGTCCTGGCGACACCGGATCGTATGGCGTCCGGTAGCCGATCCGGGGCGGTCGCGGTCGGATGGGATCTGGCTGCTCGCGGTGCCGGACGACTCGGAAGCGGCGCCGTGGGTCACGTGGTTCGGCGATGCGCTCGCGGCGGCCGGCGCCAGGGTGGTGCCGCTGGCGGTGGCCCGGGAGGACGCGGATCGTGGGGTGCTGCGGGATCGGCTGACGGACGCGGTCGCGGCGGCCGGCGGATCCGTCGCCGGCATCGTGTCGCTGCTGGCCCTGGCCGAGGGCCCGGTGCCCGGCTTCGCCGCGGTGCCGTGGGGTGCGGCGGCGACTCTGGCGCTGGTCCAGGGCCTGGGGGACGCGGGTGTGGTCGCCCCGGTGTGGGCCGTGACCGGCGGTGCGGTGTCGATCGGCGCCGAGGACCCGGTGCGGGTGCCCGAACAGGCCCAGGTATGGGGCTTCGGCGGAATCGCCGCGGCCGAACTGACCGACCTGTGGGGCGGCTTGATCGACGTCCCGGAGCGGATCCCGACCGCGGCGGCGGCCGAGCGACTGGTCGCCGTGCTCTCCGGGGCCACGGGCGAGACGGAGATCGCGGTGCGCGACGCGGCGATCTGGGCGCGCAGGCTGGTTCGGGCCGCACCGGACGCCGGTCCGGACCCGACGCCCTGGCAACCCACGGGAACCGTGCTCGTCACCGGCGGCACCGGTGCGCTGGGCGGGCATGTGGCCCGCTGGGTGGCCGAACGCGGCGCGCCGCACGTGTTGTTGGTGAGCAGGTCCGGGGCCAACGCCCCGGGAGCGGCGGCGCTCGCGGCCGAGGTGGGCGCGTTCGGTGCCCGGGTCTCGTTCGCCGCGTGCGACGTCGGCGACCGTGCGGCGCTGGCCGACGTACTCGCCGGCATCCCGGCCGACGCGCCGCTGACCGCCGTCGTGCACACCGCCGCCGTGCTCGACGACGCGGTGATCGCCGACCTGACCCTCGAACAACTCGACCGCGTATTGCGGGTCAAGGTGGACGGCGCCCGACACCTGGACGAACTCACCCGCGACCTCGACCTGTCCGCGTTCGTACTGTTCTCCTCGCTCGCGGGCATCTGCGGCGTGCCGGGACAGGGCAACTACGCACCGGGCAACGCCTATCTGGACGCGCTGGCGGCCCGCCGCCGGGCCGCCGGACTGCCCGCGACGGCCATCTCCTGGGGCCACTGGGCCGGTGGCGGCATCGCCGCACCCGAGGTGGAGGAACGGCTCGGGCGCCAGGGATTGCGGATGCTCGATCCCGAACTCGCCATCCGGATGCTGGGCCGGATCCTCGACGCCGGCGACAGCCACCTGACGGTCTGCGACATCGACTGGGACGTGCTGTTCCGCGACCGCCGCGCCCCGCTGGTCACCGAACTGCTCGACGCGACCGGCGGCGGCACCGGTGCCCGCCCGACCGCGCTCGACGCCCCGTCCGCCGGCGGCTTCGCCGCCCGACTCGCCGCGCTCGCCACGGCCGACCGCCCGCGTTTCCTCGTGGAGGCGGTGCGGGCCCAGGCGGCCGTCGTCCAGGGGCACGCGAGCCCCGCCGCCGTGGACGCCGCGAAGCCCTTCCGGGATCAGGGATTCGACTCGCTGACCTCGGTGGAACTGCGCAATCGACTCTCCGCCGAGACCGGTTTGAAGTTGCCCGCGACGCTGGTCTTCGACTACCCGACCCCGAACACGCTCGCCGAGTTCCTGCGCGGCGAACTGCTGGGCGGGGTCGAGGCGGCGGACGTGGTCGAGAGGGCATCCGGGGTGGACACCACCGACGATCCCGTGGTGATCGTCGGGATGGCCTGCCGGTTGCCCGGCGGGGTGGGCTCGCCCGCCGATCTGTGGCGCCTGGTGACGGCCGGTACGGACGCGGTGGGCGGGCTGCCCATCGACCGCGGCTGGGACGTCGAGGCACTGTACGACCCCGATCCGGACCGGGTGGGCACGTCGTACACCCGCAACGGCGCGTTCCTGCCGGAGGCGACCGAGTTCGACGCCGCCTTCTTCGGCATCTCCCCGCGCGAGGCGCTGGCGATGGACCCGCAGCAGCGACTGCTCCTGGAGACCTCGTGGGAGGCGCTGGAGCGGGCCGGGATCGACCCGGACACGCTGCGCGGCAGCCGGACCGGGGTGTTCGCCGGGTTGGCCGGCCAGGACTACCTGCGCGACCTGACCGAGACCCCGGAGGGCCTGGAGGGCTACCTGGGCACCGGCAACGCGGGCAGCGTCGCCTCGGGCCGCATCTCGTACACCCTCGGCTTCGAGGGGCCGGCGGTGACGGTGGACACCGCGTGCTCGTCGTCGCTGGTCGCGCTGCACCTCGCGGCCCAGTCGCTGCGCTCGGGGGAGAGCGATCTCGCGCTGGCCGGCGGGGTCGCGGTGATGGCCTCGCCGAACATGCTCGTCGAGTTCTCCCGGCAGCGCGCCCTGTCCGTCGACGGCAGGTGCAAGGCGTTCGCCGGCGCGGCGGACGGCACGGGCTGGGCCGAGGGTGTCGGACTCGTGGTGTTGCAGCGGTTGTCGCACGCACGGCGCGCGGGTCGCCGGGTGCTCGCCGTGCTGCGTGGTTCGGCGGTGAACCAGGACGGCGCGTCGAACGGGCTGACGGCGCCGAACGGCCCGTCGCAGCAGCGGGTGATCCGGGCGGCGCTGGCCGACGCCGGGTTGTCCGCCGGTGACGTGGACGTGGTGGAGGCGCACGGGACCGGGACGACGCTGGGTGATCCGATCGAGGCACAGGCGTTGTTGGCCACCTACGGCCGGGGTCGGGACCAGGATCGGCCGTTGTGGCTGGGCTCGTTGAAGTCCAACATCGGGCACGCCCAGGCCGCCGCCGGGGTGGCCGGGGTGATCAAGATGGTGGAGGCCCTGCGGCACGGCGTGTTGCCGAGGACGCTGCACGTGGACGAGCCGACGCCGCATGTGGACTGGTCCTCGGGCGGGGTGCGACTGCTGACCGAGGCCCGTGCCTGGCCCGAGGTGGATCGGCCCCGGCGGGCGGCGGTGTCCGCCTTCGGGGTGAGCGGGACGAACGCGCACGTGATCCTCGAACCGGCCCCGCCGGAGAGCGAGCCGGCCGACGAACGCCCGCCCGTCGACGACGCGTTCCCGTGGGTGTTGTCGGCCCGGACACCGGACGCTCTGCGCGCGCAGGCCGCCCGGGCGCGGGGCGTACTCGACGAGAAACCGGTGGACGTGGCGTTCTCGCTGGTCGCCTCGCGGGCGTCGTTCGCCGAGCGCGCGGTACTGGTCGGCGCGGCGGATCGATCGGCGAGCCTGGAGGCGCTGGCACGCGGTGATCGCCCGGCGGGCGTGGTGACCGGGACGGCCGGGCCGGTCGGCAAGACCGTGTTCGTATTCCCGGGGCAGGGATCGCAGTGGGTCGGTATGGCGGCGGAACTCCTCGGCGAGTCGACCGTGTTCGCGGCCCGGTTCGAGGAGTGCGCGACCGCACTCGCCGAGTTCGTCGACTGGTCGCCGGTGGAGGTGTTGACCGGGGTCGAGGGTGCGCCGTCGTTGGATCGGGTGGATGTGGTCCAGCCGGTGCTCTGGGCGGTGTTGGTGTCGCTGGCCGCAGTCTGGGGGGCGTACGGGGTCGTCCCGGACGCGCTCGTGGGGCACTCCCAGGGGGAGATCGCGGCCGCCGTGGTGGCCGGCGGGTTGTCGCTGCGCGACGGTGCGCGGGTGGTGGCGCTGCGGAGTCGGGCGATCGTGGCGCTGTCCGGTCGGGGCGGGATGGCCTCGGTGGCGGAGCCGCTCGTGGCGGTGCGCGAGCGCATCGCGGCCTGGGACGGGCGGATCTCGATCGCGGCGGTGAACGGCCCCGGGCAGGTGGTGGTCTCCGGCGAAACGGACGCGTTGGCCGAGTTGGTGGCGGCGGTGACAGAGGAGGACGGCCGGGCCCGGCCGATACCGGTGGACTACGCGTCGCATTCGGCACAGGTGGAGGAGATACGCGCCCGGATCGTCGAGGATCTGGCCGGGATAGTGCCGGTTTCCGGGACGATTCCGCTCTGGTCGACGGTCACCGGGCAGTGGCTGGACACCGCGGAGATGGACGGCGCGTACTGGGCGGGCAATCTGCGCGAGACCGTGCGCTTCGAGGAGGCGATTCGGGGTCTCGCCGCCACCGGGCACGGGGTGTTCGTCGAGGCGAGTCCGCACCCCGTGCTGACCGCCGCGATCGAGGCCACGCTCGACGAGGTCGGCGTCGAACACCCTGTCGTGGTCGGCACGTTGCGGCGCGACCAGGGTGGTGCGGAGCGCCTGTACACCTCGCTCGCCGAGGCATTCGTGCGCGGGGTCGCGGTGGACTGGACGGCCGCCTTCGCCGGGGTCGGCGCACGGGTCGTCGAGTTGCCCACCTACCCGTTCGAGCGCGGGAGGTATTGGATTCGGGACACCGAACACGGGGCCACGGCGACCGGTTCCGCGTCGGCTTCGACGGCGTCGATCGACGCCGCGTTCTGGGACCTGGTGGAGCGTGGCGACGGGGCCGAACTGGCGGCGGCCCTCGGGGCGGACGCCTCGGCACAGTCGTTGGGCGAGGTATTGCCCGCGTTGTCGTCGTGGTGGGACCGACGGCGCTCGGACGCCACGATCGACGCGTGGCGGCACCGCGTCCTCTGGCGCCCGGTCGGCGGCACCGGGTCCGGCAGGCTCGTCGGCACCTGGCTGCTCCTGGTCCCGGAGGCGGGGGCCGCGACGGCCTGGGCGGACTTCCTGACGGCGGTGCTGACCGCCGCCGGGGCCCGGGTGGAGCCGGTCCCGGTGGCGCGTGGGGCGGGTGAACGGGCCGCGCTGCGGCACCTGGTGGCGGGATCGCGCGGGCCGATCGCCGGCGTGCTCTCGCTGTTGGCCCTCGCCGATGGCACGGCGCCCGGGTTCGACGCGGTGCCGTGGGGCTCGGCGGCCACCGTGGCGCTGGTCCAGGCACTGGACGACGCCGGGGTGTCGGCACCGCTGTGGGTGGCGACCGACGGTGCGGTGTCCGTCGAGGCGGGGGATCCGGTACGGGTGCCCGAGCAGGCGCAGGTGTGGGGCTTCGGCGGGGTCGTCGCGGCGGAGAGTCCCGGGTCGTGGGGCGGCCTGATCGACCTGCCGGGCGAGTACCCGACCGGGGACGCCACGGCACCGGTGTGGACCCGACTGACGGCCGTGCTGGCCGGTGCGGCGGACGAGAAGGAGGTGGCGGTACGGGCGAGCGGACTTCGGGGCCGCCGACTCGTGCGCGCGCCGCTCGGCGCGGCACGGCCGGCCGCGACCTGGCGGCCGTCGGGAACGGTGTTGATCACCGGGGGCACCGGCGCGCTCGGCGGACACGTGGCCCGCTGGGTGGCCGAACGCGGCGCGGAGCATGTGTTGTTGGTCAGCCGAAGGGGTGCGGACGCTCCCGACGCGGCGCGGCTCGCGGAGGAGATCACCGCGCTCGGCGCCCGGGTCTCGTTCGCCGCGTGTGACGTGGCCGATCGAGGCGCGCTGTCGGCCGTACTGGACCGGGTCCCGGAGGCGTTCCCGCTGACCGCGGTGCTGCACGCGGCGGCGATCCTGGACGACGCGGTGATCGGGGACCTGACTTCGGAGCAGCAGCAGCGGGTATCGCGGGTCAAGGTGGACGGCGCCCGGCACCTGGACGAACTCACCCGCGATCTCGACCTGTCGGCATTCGTGCTGTTCTCCTCGGTGGCCGGTATCTGCGGGGTGGCCGGGCAGGGCAACTACGCGCCGGGCAACGCCTACCTGGACGCGCTCGCGGCGCGCCGCCGGCAGGCCGGGCGGGTCGCCACCTCGGTGTCCTGGGGACACTGGGCCGGCGGCGGGATCGCCGCGCCGGAGATCGAGGAACGACTGGGCCGGCAGGGCCTGACCATGCTCGACCCGGCCCGCGCGGTGCAAGCGCTCGGACACGTCCTCGACGCCGACGAGAGCCACCTGACGGTCTGCGACATCGACTGGGACGTGCTGTTCCGGGACCGTGCGCACCCGCTGGTCGCGGAGCTGCTGCGGGCGCCGGTGGCCGGATCGGCCGCGACGCACGGTGCGGCCGGTGCCGAAACGCCCGCGAGCAGGCTGACCGCGCTGCTCGCCGAACTCCCCGAGGAGCAGCGCCGACCGCATCTGGTCGACCTGGTCCGGACCCAGGCGGCGATCGTGCACGGGCACGCCTCGGCCGGCTCGGTCGAGGCCAAAAAGCCGTTCCGGGACCAGGGATTCGACTCACTGACCGCCGTCGAACTGCGCAATCGGCTGACCGCCGAGACCGGTCTGAAGTTGCCCGCGACGCTGGTCTTCGACCACCCGACCCCGAACGCGCTCGCCGAGTTCCTGCGCGGCGAACTCGTACCGCGGACCCTCGCGGACGCCGAGACCGTGCGGGTCGAGATCGACCGTCTGGAGGCGCTGCTCGCCCACGCGGCCGGCGACCCGGCCGTCACTCCGGCCGAACACGCGGCCTCGGCCGCGCGGTTGACCACGATCGCCGCCCGCTGGGCCGCCGCCGCGGTACCCGGCACCGGGTCCGACGGCCCGGAGGTCGGCGCGATCGACGAGGAGATCGACGCGGCCACCGACGCCGAACTCATCGAATTCATCGGCAAGCAGTTCGGCATCTCCTGACCCGCCGGCATTCCCCGACCCGCCGGTGGCTCCCGACCGGCCGGTCCACGCGAAAGGCACAACCACCATGAGCGACCAGCAGATCCGCCACCTGCTCAAGCGGCTGACCGTCGAACTGCACGACACCCAGGCCCGGTTGGAGGAGGCGCGGAACCCGACCCCCGAGCCGATCGCGATCGTCTCGGCGGCCTGCCGGCTGCCCGGCGGCGCGCAGTCCCCCGAGGAGCTGTGGCGCATCCTGGCCGAAGGCATCGACGTGGTCGGCGACTTCCCCGCCGATCGAGGCTGGGACGTCGAGGAGTTGTATGATCCCGACCCCGATCGACCGGGAAAGTCGTACACCCGCCAGGGCGCGTTCCTGCCCGACATCGCGGGGTTCGACGCCGAGTTCTTCGGCATCTCGCCGCGCGAGGCACTGGCCACCGACCCGCAACACCGGCTCCTCCTGGAGACCGCGTGGGAGTTGTTCGAGCGGGCCGGCATCGACCCCACCACCCTCGCCGGCAGCCGCACCGGGGTCTTCGCCGGCCTCAACGGCCAGGACTACGCGGCCCGGTTGAGCCGGGTGCCCGACGAGGTCGGCGGCTACATCGGCAACGGCAACGCGGCCAGTGTCGCGTCCGGGCGGATCGCCTACTCGTTCGGCTTCGAGGGTCCGGCCGTGACGGTGGACACCGCGTGCTCGTCCTCGCTGGTCGCGCTGCACCTCGCGGCCCACTCGCTGCGCGGCGGCGAATGCGACCTCGCGCTGGCCGGCGGGGTGACGCTGATGGCGTCGCCGCTGGGCTTCGTCGAGTTCTCCCGCCAGCGCGGGCTGGCCGCGGACGGGCGCTGCAAGGCGTTCGCCGGCGCCGCCGACGGCACCGGCTGGTCCGAGGGCACCGGCCTGGTCCTGGTCGAACGGCTCGCGGACGCCCGCCGCCTGGGCCACCGGGTCCTCGCGGTGCTGCGCGGCAGCGCGGTCAACCAGGACGGCGCCTCCAACGGCCTGACCGCGCCCAACGGGCCCTCGCAGCAGCGGGTGATCCGCCAGGCGCTGCGCGACGCCCGGCTGACCGCCGCCGACATCGACGCGGTCGAGGCACACGGCACCGGAACCACCCTGGGCGACCCGATCGAGGCCCAGGCGCTGATCGCGACCTACGGTCGGGACCGGCCCGAGGACCGGCCGCTGTGGATCGGCTCGGCCAAGTCCAACATCGGCCACACCCAGGCCGCCGCCGGAATCGTCGGCGTGATCAAAATGATCGAGGCGATGCGGCACGGCGTACTGCCCAGGACGCTGCACATCGACGAACCGACCCCGCACGTGGACTGGTCGGCGGGCGCGGTCCGGCTGCTCACCGAGGCCCGGGCCTGGCCGGAGACCGGCCGGCCCCGGCGGGTGGGGATATCCGCGTTCGGCGCGAGCGGGACGAACGCGCACCTGATCCTCGAACAGCCCGAGGCCGCCGATCGGGGTCTGCCGGACGAACCGGGGCAGGCGAGCGAGCGGCGACCGTCGGGCGCGACGCCCTGGCTGCTCACCGCCAGGACCCCCGCCGCGCTGCGCGCCCAGGCGGCCCGACTGGCCGCGCATGTGCGCGGCGCGGCGCTGGGGAGCGCCGATGTGCTCGACGTCGGCTATTCGCTGGCCACCGCCCGGGCCCGGTTCGACGAACGCGCGATCGTGGTCGCCGACGACCCGGCGGGCTTTTCGGCCGGCCTCGACGCGCTCGCGGCCGACACGCCCGCCGCCGGCCTCGTGCGCGGCGGCGCGGGCGGATCGGGGCCGCTGGCCTACCTGTTCACCGGGCAGGGCAGCCAGCGTGTCGGTATGGGCCGCGAACTGCACGCCGTCCAGCCGGTGTTCGCCGCCGCCTTCGACGAGGTCGCCGCAGCGCTGGACGCCGAGCTGGCCGGGCACGTTCCGTACCCGCTGCGCGACGTGGTGTTCGGCCTTGTCGAGGACGCGGCCGAACACCTCGACCGGACGGTGTACGCGCAACCGGCGCTGTTCGCGATCGAGGTGGCGCTGTACCGGCTGTACGCGTCCTGGGGCCTGCGGCCGGACTTCGTCACCGGACACTCGCTCGGCGAACTGACCGCCGCACATGTCGCGGACGTACTCACCCTCCCCGATGCCGCGACCCTCGTCGCCGCCCGGGCCCGGCTGATGCAGGCGATGCCCACGACCGGCGCGATGGTCGCCGTCCAGGCCACGGAGGGGGAGGTCGCCGCCGCGCTGACCGGTCGGGAGGGCGAGGTGGCGGTGGCGGCGATCAACGGGCCACGCTCGATCGTGCTGTCCGGGGCCGCCGAGGCGACGCTCGCGGTCGCCGCCGAGTTCGCCGCACAGGGCCGCAAGACCAAACGACTGCGGGTCAGCCACGCGTTCCACTCGCCGCTGATGGCCGGGATGCTCGACGAGTTCGGCCGGATCGCGGCCGGCCTGACCCACCACGCGCCGCGCATCCCGGTGATCTCCAACCTCACCGGTCGACCCGCCGACGCGGGGCGGCCGCTCGACGCCGCGCACTGGGTGGCACACGTTCGCCACGCGGTGCGGTTCCGGGACGTGATCGCCCACCTGGCCGACGCGGGCGTGACCACCTACCTGGAACTGGGACCCGACGGGGTGCTGACCGCGATGGCCCAGGACAGCCTGGCGGACGCGGACGCGGACGCGGGTGAGGGCGGCAACGCACCGGCGTTCGCCGCCGCACTGCGCCGGGATCGGCCGGAGGGCGAGACCGCGCTGCTTGCCTTCGGCACGGCCCACGTGCACGGCGCGGCGGTGGACTGGCCCGCGTGGTATGCCGGTTCCGGCGCCCGGCGGGTCGACCTGCCGACGTACGCCTTCCAGCACCGGCGGTTCTGGATCGACCAGACCGCCGTGGGGGCCGACGACGCGTCCGGGCTCGGACTCGGCGCGGCCGATCACCCGCTCCTCGCCGCGTCGTTGCGGGTGGCGGGCGGTGCGGCCGACGGCGGCGCGGAGACGGTGGTGCTGACCGGGCGGTTGTCCTTGCGCAGCCATCCGTGGCTGGCCGGACACGTGGTGTTCGGGTCGGTCCTGGTGCCCGGAACGGCCTTCGTCGAGGCGGCGATCCGGGCCGGGGACGAGGTCGGCCTGGATACCGTCGAGGAGTTGGTGATCGAGGCGCCGCTGATCCTGCGCGAGCGCGACGCGGTACAGCTTCAGGTGGTCGTCGGGGCGCGTGAGTTTGCCGACCGTCGGCCGATCGCGGTGTACGCGCGACCGGCCGACGCCGATGCGGACGCGCCCTGGACCCGGCACGCGGTGGGCTTCCTGAGCGTGTCGCAGGACCCGCGGCAGGCCGTCGAGGTCCCGGCCCGGTCCGGCGACGCCGGCGCGTGGCCGCCCGCCGACGCGAGCCCGATCGACGTCTCGCAGGCGTATGCGGCCCTGGCCGAGGCGGGCATCGACTACGGCCCGGCCTTCCGCGGCCTGCGCGCCGCCTGGCGGCTCGGCGGCGAGATCCTGGCCGAGGCCGCGCTGCCGGCCGACGAACACCGGGACGCGGCCCGGTTCGGCATCCACCCGGCCCTGCTCGACGCCGCGCTGCACATCGCCTCGGTGCGGAGCCTGGCCGACCCGGACGCGGCCGAGGGGCGCCGACTGCCGTTCGCCTGGAACGGGGTACGGCTGCACGCGTCCGGCGCGACCGAGCTGCGGATCCGGATCGGCTCGACCGGCCCGGGCGAGCTGACCTTCACGGCCGCCGACGGGAGCGGTACGCCGGTGGTCTCGATCGAGTCCCTGGCCACCCGGACGGTGACGGCGGATCAGCTGGAGGGGGCCCGAACGCCGGAGCGGGACGCGCTGTTCGAGGTGGAGTGGGTCGAGGGGGCGGCGCCGGTCGGGGAACCGGGCGAGCGCGGCGGGGAGTTCGGTGCCGGCACGGTGGTCGTTTCGGTGCGGCCGACGGAGCGGGACGCGTCGGCTTCGGCACATCGGGAGACCACGCGGGTGCTGGAGGTCTTGCGGTCGGAGGCCGAACGGATCGTGGTGCTCACGCGCGGCGCGTTCGCGGTGGCCGCGGGGGAGGATCCCGATCCGGCCGCCGCCGCGGTGGCCGGTCTGGTGCGATCGGCGCAGGCCGAACAACCGGGCCGGATCGTACTGATCGACCACGACGGGGAGCCGGCCTCGCAGGCGGCGCTCGGCGCGGTCCATGCGGGCGCGCGTGACGCCGACGAACCGCAACTGGCGGTGCGCGGTGAGGCCTTGTTCGTGCCGAGATTGCGGCGGATCGAGTCGACGGCGGTCGGTTCGGCGGCGATCGGCGCGGGGTCGGTCCGGGACACGCGTGGTTGGGATCCGGACGGGACCGTCCTGGTGACCGGCGGCGTGGGTGTGCTCGGTGCCCTGGTCGCCCGTCACCTGGTGACCGAACACGGCATGCGGCGGCTGCTGTTGACCGGCCGTCGCGGCCTCGACACGCCGGGTGCGGGCGAGTTGCTGGCCGAGCTGACCGACCTCGGCGCGGAGGTCACCGTCGCGGCGGCCGACGTGGCCGATCGCGACCGGCTGGCCGCACTGATCGCGAGCGTGCCGGCGGCCTATCCGCTCACCGCCGTGGTGCACGCGGCGGGCGTGATCGACGACGGCGTGATCGACGCGCTCACGCCCGAGCGGCTTGCGGCGGTACTGCGGCCCAAGGTCGACGCCGGATGGCACCTGCACGAGTTGACCCGGCATCAGGACCTGGCGGGCTTCGTGCTCTTCTCCTCGGTCGCGGGTGTGCTGGGCGGGCCCGGACAGGGCAACTACGCGGCGGCCAACGGCTTCCTGGACGCGCTCGCGCTGCACCGGCGGGCGCTCGGGCTGCCGGCGGTGTCGTTGGCGTGGGGGATGTGGGCCGAGGCCGGCGGGATGACCGCCGGGTTGGCGGAGGCGGACCGGCGGCGTGCGGCCCGGGCCGGCATCCGGCCGCTGGCCACGGCGGACGGACTGCGCCTGTTCGATCACGTGGTGCGGCCCCGAGGCGGCGCCGACGGGCCGGACTCGGCGGTGCCGATCCCGGCGCCGCTGGATCCGGCCGGCCTGCGGGCCCGGCCGGACGCGGTACCGGCGCTGCTGCGGGGGCTGGTCCGGCCGAGCCGACGGATCGCCACGGCGGCGGCCCGGTCGACGGGCGGCGCCGCGTTGACCGCCCGACTGGCCGGCCTGAGTCCGGCCGACCGGGAGCGGGAACTGCTCGACCTGGTCCGCGCCGAGGTCGCGGGCGTACTCGGCGCGGAGCCCGAAACGCTCGGTGCACGACGTGCGTTCGGCGAGGTGGGCATGGACTCGCTCACGGCCGTCGAACTGCGCAACCGGCTGGGCGCGACCACGGGCCTGCGGTTGCCCGCGACGCTGGTCTTCGACCACCCGACCCCGGCCGCCCTCGCCGATTTCCTGCGTGGCGAGTTGCTGGGCGAGGCGGCGGGCGTGCCCGAGCCGAGCCCGGCCGCGGCAACCCCTCTGCCGGGCACGGACGATCCCATCGTGATCGTCGGCACGGCCTGCCGGCTGCCGGGCGGCGTCTCGTCCGCCGGCGACCTGTGGCGGTTGGTGGCATCCGGCACCGACGCGGTGGGGGCGTTCCCCGAGGACCGCGGGTGGGACGTCGAGGACCTGTTCGACCCGGACCCGGAGGCGGCCGGCAAGTCGTACACCCGACACGGCGGATTCCTCCACGACGCCGCCGAGTTCGACGCGGGCTTCTTCGAGATCTCGCCCCGGGAGGCGCTGGCCACCGACCCGCAGCAGCGGCTGCTCCTGGAGACGACCTGGGAGGTGATCGAACGGGCCGGGATCGACCCGACCACGCTGCGCGGCAGCCGGACGGGTGTGTTCGCCGGGGTGATGTACCACGACTACGCGCCGCACCCGGGCAACGTACCGGCCGCCCTGGAGGGATACGTCGGCAACGGCAACGCGGGAAGTGTCGCGTCGGGCCGGATCTCGTACTCGTTCGGCTTCGAGGGCCCGGCGGTCACGATCGACACGGCGTGCTCGTCGTCCCTGGTCACCCTGCACCTGGCCGCACAGTCGTTGCGCCTGGGCGAGAGCGACCTGGCGGTCGCGGGCGGGGTCGCGGTGATGGCCTCCCCCGGTGCGTTCACCGAGTTCTCCCGGCAGCGCGGACTGTCCGTGGACGGCCGCTGCAAGGCGTTCGCGGGCGCGGCGGACGGCGTCGGCTGGGCCGAGGGCGTCGGATTGGTGCTTCTCGAGCGGCTGTCGGACGCCCGGCGCAACGGGCATCGGGTACTGGCGGTCGTCCGGGGTTCGGCGGTCAACCAGGACGGTGCGTCGAACGGGTTGACGGCGCCCAACGGCCCGGCCCAGCAGCGGGTGATCCGGGCGGCGTTGGCGAACGCGGGCGTGCCGGCGGCCGAGGTGGACGTGGTGGAGGCGCACGGGACCGGGACGACGCTGGGTGATCCGATCGAGGCGCAGGCGTTGTTGGCGACCTACGGGCGGGATCGGCCGGCGGATCGACCCTTGTGGTTGGGGTCGTTGAAGTCGAACATCGGGCACGCCCAGGCCGCCGCCGGGGTGGCCGGGGTGATCAAGATGGTGGAGGCGCTGGGCCACGGGGTGTTGCCGAAGACGTTGCACGTGGACGAGCCAACGCCGCACGTGGACTGGTCGTCGGGCGGGGTACGGCTGCTGACCGAGTCCCGTCCCTGGCCGGAGACCGGGCGCCCGCGCCGGGCCGGAGTCTCGTCCTTCGGGGTCAGCGGGACCAACGCGCACGTGATCCTGGAGCAGGCTCCGCCGGTCGCGCGGCCCGAGGCCGCCGACCCGCACCGCGATCGCGACGTGGTGCTCCCGTGGCTGATCTCGGCCAAGCGGGCACCTGCCCTGCGCGGCCAGGCCGCCCGGCTGATCGACACCCTGGCCGGGGCCGACCTCGATCCGGTGGACGTCGGCGCGGCGCTGATCGCCTCGCGCGCGGCTCTGGAGGAGCGCGCCGTGCTGATCGGCGCCTCGGACACGCTGCCCGACGAACTGGGCGCGCTGGCCCGGGGCGACTCCGCGGCCGGCGTGGTGACCGGGTCCGCGACGGGCACCCTCGCTCGGACCGTGTTCGTATTTCCGGGTCAGGGTTCGCAGTGGGCCGGTATGGCCGCGGAGTTGTATGGCCAGTCTTCGGTGTTCGCGTCCCGGTTCGGTGAGTGCGCGAAGGCGTTGGAGCCGTTCGTGGACTGGTCGGCGGTGGATGTGTTGACCGGCGTGGAGGGTGCGCCGTCGTTGGATCGGGTGGATGTGGTCCAGCCGGTGCTCTGGGCGGTGTTGGTTTCGCTCGCCGAGGTCTGGCGCTCGTTCGGGGTCGTCCCGGACGCGGTGGTGGGGCACTCGCAGGGTGAGATCGCGGCGGCCGTGGTGGCCGGTGGGTTGTCGCTGGACGATGGTGCGCGGGTGGTGGCGCTGCGGAGTCGGGCGATCGTGGCGCTGTCGGGGCGCGGCGGCATGGCGTCGGTGGCGGAGTCGGTGGAGGTGCTTCGGGAGCGGATCGCGGCGTGGGACGGGCGGATCTCGGTGGCGGCGGTGAACGGTCCGGGTCAGGTGGTGGTGTCCGGGGAGCCGGACGCGTTGGCCGAGTTGGTGGCGGTTGTGACCGACGAGGGTGGTCGGGCGCGGTTGATTCCGGTGGATTACGCGTCGCATTCGGCACAGGTGGAGGAGATTCGGGACCGCATCGTCGCAGATCTCGCGGGGATCGCGCCGGTGTCCGGATCGGTGCCGCTGTGGTCGACGGTGACCGGCGAGTGGCTGGACACCGCCGGGATGGATGCCGCGTACTGGGCCACCAACCTGCGTGAGACCGTGCGCTTCGAGGAAGCGGTGCGCGCGCTGGCCGAATCCGGACACGGCGTGTTCGTCGAGACCAGCCCGCACCCCGTTCTGGTGGCGGCGATCCAGGAGACCCTGGAAGTCACGACGTCGGGCCGCTCCCTGGTGGTCGGTACGTTGCGCCGCGATCAGGGTGGCGCGCAGCGCCTGTACACCTCGCTGGCCGAGGCTTGGGTGCGAGGAGTGGAGGTCGACTGGAGCGTGGCCTACGCGGGATTCCACGCCCGGCCGGTCGAGTTGCCGACCTACGCCTTCCAGCACGAACGCTTTTGGCTGGACGGGAGCCGGACGGCCGTGGGCGGAGGTGCAAGCGCGATCGGGCTGCCGGGCGCGACCGAATCGCGCGCCGATTCGGCAGCCGGCCCGGTACTCCCGGGGCGCCTCGCCGGCCTGGCCGGCAGCGAACGCGACGCCGCCGTACTCGAGTTCGTGCGGGCCGAGACGGCGGTCGTGCTCGCGCACGGGAACGCGGCCTCGGTCGAGCCCGAACGTGCCTTCCGGGAGCTGGGGTTCGACTCGTTGACCGCCGTGGAGCTGCGCAACCGGCTGAACACCGGCTCGGGCCTGGAACTCCCCGCCACCTTGATCTTCGACTACCCCACCCCGGCCGACGTCGCCGAATTCCTCGTGGAGCGGCTTGCCGCCGCCGGCCCCGGTCTGCCCCTGCCCGACGCGCTGGCCGAACTCGACCGGCTGGACGCCACGTTGACCGCCGATCTCGGCGACTTCGCCCAGCGGTTGGCGATCATCGAGCGACTGCGGGTGCTGACCGCCAAGTGGGACGGCCAGGCACCCGGCCCGGCATCCGGTTCGGCGTCCGGTTCGGCGTCCGTCGACCCGGACGAGATCGATCTGGACAGTGCCACCGACGAGGAACTGTTCGGCCTGCTCGACGGCAACGTCGAATCCTTCTGATCCCCGGACCCCCGACCGACCACCAGGCCCCACCACTCAGGAAAGGCAGCTCCATGTCCGACGAAGACAAGCTCCGGGGATATCTCAAACGTGCGCTGGCCGACGTCCGGGAGGCCCGCAAGCGGGTCCGCGAGGTGGAGGCGAGTCGGCGCGAGCCGATCGCGATCGTCGGGATGGCCTGCCGGCTTCCGGGCGGGGTGACCTCGCCCGAGGACCTGTGGCGGCTGGTCGAATCCGGCACCGACACGGTCGGCGAGGCGCCCACCGATCGTGGCTGGGACCTGCGCGACCTCTACGACCCGGATCCCGACCGGCCGGGCACCACCTACACCGTGGCCGGCTCCTTCCTGCCGGACGCGGGCGACTTCGACGCGGCGTTCTTCGGCATCTCGCCGCGCGAGGCACCGGCCACCGACCCCCAGCAGCGGCTGCTCCTGGAGACCGCGTGGGACGCCTTCGAGCGGGCCGGGATCGACGTCACCGGCCTGCGCCGCAGTCGCACTTCGGTGTTCACCGGGATCGCGGGCATCGACTACGCGCCCGCGCTCGACCAGGTGCCGCCGGAACTGGAGGGCTATCTCGGCACGGGCACGCTCGGCAGCGTCGCGTCGGGCCGGATCTCGTACACGTTCGGCTTCGAGGGCCCGGCGGTGACGGTGGACACCGCGTGCTCGTCGTCGCTGGTCGCGCTGCACCTGGCGGCACAGTCGCTGCGCGGCGGGGAATGCGATCTCGCGGTCGCGGGCGGGGCCACGGTGATGGCCTCGCCGATGGGCTACGTCGAGTTCTCCCGGCAGCGCGGGCTCTCCGTGGACGGCCGCTGCAAGGCGTTCGCAGCGTCGGCCGACGGCACCGGTTGGGCCGAGGGGGTCGGCGTGCTGATCCTGGAACGGCTCTCCGACGCCGAGCGCCTGGGCCACGAGGTGCTCGCGGTGGTACGCGGCAGCGCGGTCAACCAGGACGGCGCCTCCAACGGCCTGACCGCGCCGAACGGCCCGGCGCAGCAGCGGGTGATCCGGGCGGCGTTGGCCGGCGCCGAACTGTCCGCCGACGAGGTGGACGTGGTGGAGGCGCACGGGACCGGGACGACGCTGGGTGATCCGATCGAGGCGCAGGCGTTGTTGGCGACGTATGGGCGGGATCGGCCGGCGGATCGGCCGTTGTGGTTGGGGTCGTTGAAGTCGAACATCGGTCATGCGCAGGCGGCTGCGGGTGTGGCCGGGGTGATCAAGATGGTGGAGGCGTTGCGGCACGGCGTGTTGCCGAAGACGTTGCACGTGGACGAGCCGACGCCGCATGTGGACTGGTCGTCGGGCGGGGTGCGGTTGTTGACCGAGGCCCGGCCGTGGCCGGAGGTGGATCGGCCTCGTCGGGCGGCGGTGTCGGCGTTCGGAGTGAGCGGGACCAACGCGCACGTCATCCTCGAACAGCCCTCCACCGAGGGCGAACCGGCCGACGAGCGACCGGTGTCGGACGACGTCCTCCCGTGGGTGTTGTCGGCGAAGACCCCGGAGGCGTTGCGGGCCCAGGCGGCGCGGTTGCTCGACCGGCTCGATCGGGACGTCTCGCCATCGACCGCCGACATCGGTTTCTCCCTGGTCACCACCCGGGCGGCGTTCGCGGAGCGGGCGGTGGTGATCGGTGACCGTCGAGGGTTGATCGAGAACCTGGACGCGGTGCGGCGCGGCGAATCGGCGGTGGAAGTGGTCTCGGGGTCGGTCGGTCCGGTGGGTCGGACCGTGTTCGTGTTTCCGGGTCAGGGTTCGCAGTGGGCCGGCATGGCCGCGGAACTCCACGGCCAGTCTTCGGTGTTCGCGTCCCGGTTCGGTGAGTGCGCGAAGGCGTTGGAGCCGTTCGTGGACTGGTCGGCGGTGGATGTGTTGACCGGGGTGGAGGGTGCGCCGTCGTTGGATCGGGTGGATGTGGTCCAGCCGGTGTTGTGGGCGGTGTTGGTTTCGCTTGCCGAGGTCTGGCGCTCGTTCGGGGTCGTCCCGGACGCGGTGGTGGGGCACTCGCAGGGTGAGATCGCGGCGGCCGTGGTGGCCGGTGGGTTGTCGCTGGACGATGGTGCGCGGGTGGTGGCGCTGCGGAGTCGGGCGATCGTGGCGCTGTCGGGGCGCGGCGGCATGGCGTCGGTGGCGGAGTCGGTGGAGGTGCTTCGGGAGCGGATCGCGGCGTGGGACGGGCGGATCTCGGTGGCGGCGGTGAACGGTCCGGGTCAGGTGGTGGTGTCCGGGGAGCCGGACGCGTTGGCCGAGTTGGTGGCGGTTGTGACCGACGAGGGTGGTCGGGCGCGGTTGATTCCGGTGGATTACGCGTCGCATTCGGCACAGGTGGAGGAGATTCGGGACCGCATCGTCGCAGATCTCGCGGGGATCGCGCCGGTGTCCGGATCGGTGCCGCTGTGGTCGACGGTGACCGGCGAGTGGCTGGACACCGCCGGGATGGATGCCGCGTACTGGGCCACCAACCTGCGTGAGACCGTGCGCTTCGAGGAAGCGGTGCGCGCGCTGGCCGAATCCGGACACGGCGTGTTCGTCGAGGCGAGTCCGCACCCCGTGCTGACCGCCGCGATCGAGGCCACGTTGGAGGAGACCGGCCCGGGACACCCCGTGGTGGTCGGCACGTTGCGCCGCGACCAGGGTGGTGCGCAGCGCCTGTACACCTCGCTTGCCGAAGCCTTCGTGCGGGGAGTCCCGGTGGACTGGGCCACCGCCTTCACCGAACACCAGCCCCGGCGCGTGGCGTTGCCCACCTACGCGTTCCAGCGTCGGCGGTACTGGCGCGAGACGCCGGCCCGCCCCGCCGCCGGTGCGTCGTCGTTGGGCCTGCGGTCGGTGGGGCATCCGTTGCTCGGGGCCTCGGTGGGCACCGGCGACGGGGACGATGTCCTGCTGACCGGACGGCTGTCGCTTCGTACACATCCGTGGCTGGCCGATCACGCGGTCCGCGACACGGTGTTGTTGCCCGCGTCCGTCTTCCTGGAGCTGGCCGTGCGGGCCGGTGACGAGGTCGGTCTCGGTGTGGTGGACGAACTCGTGATCGAGGCGCCGCTGATTTTTGCCCACGAGGGTGACGACGCCGGCGACTCCGACGCCGGCGTGCACATCCAGGTCGCGGTGGGCTCCGCGGGCGAGGACGGGCGGCGGCGGTTCGCGGTGTTCTCCCGGGACGAGGCGGCGGGGGACGGCGCGGACTGGACGCGGCATGCCGGCGGCTTCCTCGCACCGGAGTCCGCCGAGGACGACATCCTTCCGGAGGTGGGCAGTTGGCCGCCTGCCGACGGGGTGTCGGTGCCGGTCGAGGACGCGTACGAGGTGTTGGCAGCGGCCGGGATCGACTACGGGCCGGTGTTCCAGGGACTGCGGGCCGCCTGGCGGACCGACGAGGCGTTGTTCGCCGAGGTCGGGGCGGCCGGGGAAGGGACGGAGCAGGCCGGGGAGTTCGGGTTGCATCCGGCGCTGTTGGATGCCGCGCTGCATGTGGCGGTCGTCGATGCGCTGCGGCGGGCCGAGGCGGCCGGCGAGGAGGCCGGGACGAGCCTGGCCTATGCGTGGAGCGCGGTACGGCTGCATGCGACCGGAGCCGGCCGGCTGCGGGTTCGGCTCACTCCCGCCGGGCCGGACACGGTGGCGGTGGCGGCCTGGGACGAGACCGGCGCGCCGGTGCTTTCCGTCGGGTCGCTGACATCGCGTCCGGTGCCCACCGGGCGGCTCGCGGACGGGACCGGTTCGCGCGTCCGGGCGGCCGGCGCCGATGCCGGGCGGCGTAAGCGGCGCGTGGCGCGTACCGCCCCGGCGGTTGCCGAATCGGGGCTCGGGCGTCGGCTCGCGGTGGCCGGCGAGGGGGAGCGGGACGAGATCCTGGTGGACCTGGTCCGGACCGAGCTGGGCGTGGTCCTGGGCCATGCCGCCGACGAATCGGTGGACGCGGAACAGGCGTTCCTGGAGGTCGGCCTGGACTCGCTGACCGCCGTCGAACTGCGCAACCGGCTCGCCACGGCGACGGGCCTGCGATTGCCGGCGACGGTGACCATCGCGCATCCGACCCCGCGCGCCCTCGCCCGACACCTGGGCACCGCGCTCGTGGAGCGGGGCAAGTCACCCGACGAACAGCCGAGTTCGACGCCCTCGGGGTCCGACCGGGTCAAGGGCGCGCTCGCGTCGTTCTACGTGCAACTGTGCGCGGCCGAGAAGTACACCACGGCCGCAGAGGTGATCATGGCGTCGGCGGGGCTGCGGCCGTCCTTCGCGGAGTCCGAACGGGATCGGCACGTCAAACCGGTGTTGCGGTTGGCGACCGGCGAGACCGGGCCGAAGATCGTCTGCTTCCCGTCGCTGAGCGCGATCTCCGGACCGCACGAATACGCCCGGTTCGGGCAGGTGTTCCAGGGCGAGCGGGACGTGTTCGTGATCCAGACGCCGGGCTTCGTGGCGGACGAATCGTTGCCGGATCACGCGGACGCGCTGCTGCGGATGCACGTGGAGACCGTACGCGCGGCTGTGGGCGACGAGCCGTTCGTCGTCGTCGGCCGCTCGATGGGCGGATGCATCGCGCACGAGGTGACCCGACGTCTGGAGGCCGAGGGGGTGCACCCGGTAGGGCTCGGCCTGGTCGACACCTTCCCGATCGACACCGCCCTGGTGCCGGGCATGGACTGGTGGCTGCCCGCGATGATCGAGGGGATGCTCGGACGGGTCGCCCAGTACGACATGACACTCGACGACACCAACCTCAGCACGATGGGGCTCTACCAGAGGTTGTTCGCGGACTGGAAGCCGCAGCCGATCGCCACCCCGACGCTCGTCGCGCAGGCGGACACGCCCGTGGCGGGCACCGTGATCGACCCGGAGGGCCGGTGGGACTGGCGGGCGTACTGGCCGCTGCCGCACGACCTGATCGAGATCACCGGCGACCACTTCACCGTCCTGGAGGACCACGCCGACCTGACCGCGGCGACCATCGTCGACTGGGCCGCCGGGTTGGCCCGATGAGCCCGCCCCCATCACCCCCACCCCCACCCCCACCGCCACCGCGACCGCCACTGCGATACGACATCACTTCGAGGCTGGGACATTCATGACGAAGGTATTGACCCCGGTGGACCTCGCCGAGATCCACCGCACGCTCGCGCTGTTCGCGCACGTCTTCGACAACGGTGACGTGGACGGACTCGACCTCGTGTTCACCGAGGACGTCGTGGTCGAGATCGGCACCGGGCCCAAGCGAGCCTTCCACGGCATCGCCGAGTTCGCCGAATACACCCGGAGCAAGAGCGCGGCGACGCCCGACCACCACACGGTCAACACGACCGTCGAGGTGGACCGGCACGGCCAGGTCCAGACGCGCAGCCGCTACATCGGGATCAACCCCGCCGGCCGCATCACCGGCGGCGAATTCCTGGACATCCTTCGGAAGACCCCGGCCGGCTGGCGGATCGCCTATCGGCTGAGTCTGCCGCGCGCGCCCCGTGAGGCCGGGGCGGGCGTGAGCAGGGTCGGCTTCCCGCTCGCGGTCCGGCTCGCCGAGGTGGTCGCGCCGTGACCGGCGGCCCCGCGCTGAGCGCGGCGGACGTCGCGGAGATCCACGACACCCTCGCGCAGTTCGCGCACGTCTTCGACAACGACGAAGTCGGCGACCTGCACCGGGTGTTCACGGACAACGCGGTGATCGAGAACACCATCGGCGCCGGCTACACCATCGACGGCATCGCCTCGGCCCGGCAGTTCACCGGCCGACGCAGTCCGGACACCCCCGACCATCAGACGCTCGACACCGTGCTCCTGGTGGACGCGGGCGGCACGGTCCGGGCCCGCAGCCGGTACATCGCGACGCTGATCGACGGCGAGGTACACGGCGGGGACTACTACGACATCCTCGAACACACCTCACGAGGCTGGCGGATCCGGTATCGGGTCTCGGTACCGAGGCATCCGATCCTGGACGCCGTGGAACTGCCGGCGGAATTCGCCGAGGCGTGGCGGCCCACGGCGGAGAACCTGGTGCGGTTCACCCGGAGCTGACGGCGATACCGACGCCGACGGGCGGACCGGGGCGGGGCCGGCGGCGGCCCCGCCCCGAGTGCGTCAGTCGCCGTGCCGCACCACGATCGCCGTCACCGCGATGCCCAGATCCACCTGCCACCGTCCCGCGAACCCGTCCAGCGGACGATCCTCGATCAGCAGCCGGGCGTCGAACGTGCCCACCGCCGGGTCGAATTCGAGTTCGGCCTCGGCGAAGTCCAACCAGCGCGAGGTGAGCGGGAACCACGCCTTGTAGACGGACTCCTTGGCGCTGAACAGGAGCCGGTCCCACGCGATCTCCGGCCGATCGGCGGCCAGTTCGCGCAGGTGTTTGCGCTCGGTCTCGGACGCGACCACCTCGAGGACGCCGTCGGGCAGCGGCCCCGCCGGCTCCGCGTCGATGCCCAGGGTCAGCACCGCGGCGGCGTCCGCGACCACCGCGGCCCGGTACCCGTCGCAGTGCGTCATGCTGCCGACCACGCCGGTCGGCCAACCGGGCGCACCGCGCAGCCCCGGCAACAACGGCGCGGCCGGCACGCCCATGCGGGCCAACGCACGCCGCGCGCACCGTCGGACGGTGGTGAACTCACGGCGGCGCTTGTCCACGGCCTTCGCGAGCAGCGCCTCCTCGGCCGGGTACAGCGGCGGCCCGTCGGGGTCGTCGAAGCACTCCTCGGCGAACACCCCGGGCGGCAGGATGCGGTCGATCATCGTCATCGGGCACCCGCCGATTGCCCCGAACGGCCGGCTCCGGCGGTCCCGGCGACCTCGGCCGGCAGGATCCGACGCGGAATCGGCCTGCGCAGCCCGTTCTTGCGCTCGCGCGGATAGCCGAGCGAGACCTCCTCGAAGCGCACCCCGTCGTACCAGGTGGTGCGCGGGATGTGCAGGTGGCCGTACACCACGGCGGCGGTCGGGAAACGCCGATGCCAGTCGGCGGTCAGGTCGGTGCCGCACCACTGGGCGAACTCCGGGTACCACAGCACGTCCGTGGGCTGCCGGACCAGCGGGAAGTGGTTGACCATCAGGAACGGCGCCGCCGGATCGGCCGCCGCCACGAGCCGGTCCTCGGTGTACGCCACCCGGGCCCGGCACCAGTCGCCGCGGGTCGGATACGGATCCGGGTGCAGCATGAACTCGTCGCTGCACACCACGCCGGCCTCGTACGCGGCGTCCAACGCCTGCTGCCGCGTCGCCGCGCCCGGCGGCCACCACGTGTAGTCGTAGAGCACGAACATCGGCGCCACGGTGACGGTTTCGCCCGGGCCGTCCCAGACCGGGAACGGGTCCTCGGGGGTCAGCACACCCAACTCCCCGCACATCGCCACGAGATGCCGGTAGCGCTCCTCGCCGCGCAGTTGCACCGGGTCGTCGTTGGTGGACCACAACTCGTGGTTGCCCGGCACCCAGATCACCCGGGCGAAGCGCTCGGCGAGCAGGCGCAGGGTCGAGGCGATCTCCTCGACGTGCTCGGCCACGTCGCCTCCGACCAGGATCCAGTCCTCGTCGTGCCCCGGCCGGATGCCCTCGACGAGTCTGCGGTTGGACGGGATGGCGGAATGCAGGTCGCTGACGGCGTACAGGGCGCGCTCGGGCGAACGGGCAGTGCTCATCGATCGACCATAGGCGGATCCGGGCCGCCGAGGGAAGGCCGACGCGGCCGTGCGGGGGACCTGCGCAAGCTCGGCGCAAGGCGGCGTAGGGGTTGGTCAGGGGTACGCCATACGCCCGTCATATGTCACCGTCGTGAGAGAGCAGGACCGGACGCCACAGGCAGCGCCACAGAGAGGGAAGAGCCGTTGCGGTACGAGATTCTCGGCCCCGTGCGGATCGTCGACGGCGCAACGCCGCGCACGATCGCGGCGCCCAAGCCGGAAACGCTCCTCTCCGCCCTGCTCGCGCGGCGGGACCAACTGCTGACGGTCGACCAGATCGTCGCGGAGATCTGGAGCGACGCCGGGCCGCAGCGGGCGAAGTCGACGGTGCACGTGTACGTTTCCCGGCTGCGGGCGATGCTCGGCGCGCCGGGACCGGCCCGCACCGGCCCCTTGGCCACCTGCGCCGGCGGCTACGTGCTGCACACCGGTCCGGACCGCCTCGACGCCGACACCTTCCACCGCCTGGTCGAACGTGGTCGCGCGGGCGCGCGGGCCGGCCGGTATCACGAGGCGGCCGAGGTGTACACGAGCGCGCTCGACCTGTGGCGCGGCCCGGCCTACGCGGGGGTGAGCCTCGGGCCGATCGTCCGGGCGCACGCCGCGCGGTTGGAGGCGTCCCGGCTGGAGTGCCTGGAGTTGCTGGTGGAGGCGAACCTCGCGCTCGGCCGGCACCGGGAGACGGTGGCCCGGCTGTACGCGCTGACCGGCGAGTATCCGCTGCACGAGAACTTCGCCCGGCACCTGATGGTCGCGCTGTACCACTGCGGCCGGCGCGGCGACGCGCTCGCGGTGTACCGCGACACCCGCACCGCGCTGCGCGAACTGCTGGGCCTGGAACCGTCCCGGGCGCTGCGCGAGATCCAGCACGCGGTGCTCACCGGGGCCGAACCACTGGGCGCGCGCAAGGACTCGATGGCAGGCTGACGGTCACGCAGCACGATCATTCGGTGACGATCAGAAGGGCCCTGCCATGAGTACCGCCTCCTCCGTATCGGACACCTGGATCCGCCGGTTCCATCCGGCCGCCGATCGGGTGCCGCGCCTGGTCGCGCTGCCGCACGCGGGCGGCTCGGCGAGTTTCTGGTTCCCGTTGTCGGCGGCGCTCAAGGAGCGCGTCGAGGTGTTGGGCGTGCAGTACCCGGGGCGCCAGGACCGGCGCACCGAACCGCTCATCGACGACATCGACACCCTGGCCGAGCGCATCACCGAGGCCCTGGATCCCTGGCTGGACGAGCGGCTTCCGCTGATCCTGTTCGGGCACAGCATGGGCGCGGTCCTCGGCTTCGAGGTGGCCCGGCGGCTGCGGATCCCGCCCGCCGCGCTGATCGCCTCCGGGCGCCGGGCCCCGGACCGGCAGCGTGACGAGCGGGTGCACCTGCTCGACGACGCGGGGCTCGCCGCCGAGCTGCGCTCGATGAGCGGCACGGACGCGAGCCTGCTGGCCAACGACGAGGTGCTGCGGATGGTGCTGCCGGCGCTGCGCGCCGACTACCGCGCGGTCGAGACGTACCGGTGCACCCCCGGCGCGCCACTGGAGTGCCCGATCACCGTGCTGATCGGCGACCGGGATCCGAAGGTCACCCTGGATGAGGCCACGGCCTGGCGCGACCACACGAACGGCACGTTCGCGCTGCACACCTTCACCGGCGGGCACTTCTATCTGATCGACCACCAGGCGGCGGTCACGGCGCGCATCGCGGACACGATCGACGCGGTGACCGCACAGGGATAGCGCGGCCCGGGGCGCGGCCGTCGGCCGGATGCTCGCTCGAATGGGTTCCGCGCGGGCCCGGGTTCGAGGGGCGTCGGGCGGTCCGGGATACGCGGGTCGGCGGGTGACCGGCCGGATATATCGGCCATTCGGGTGTATTCGGGTGTGGCGGTTCGGCCGGCGGTGGTGTCGAGGCCCGTCGATGATCGAGGCATGGCCGGTCACGATCACGTTCATGCCCTGTTGCCCGAGATTCCGCCGATGCTGGCCGCCGCGGCGCCGCTGCCCGGGGAGGAGTACCAGCTCGACTGGGGCTTCGAGGTCAAGTGGGACGGGGCCCGTACGGTGGCGTACTGCGCGGGGGACGGGGGACTGCGCCTGCTGGCGCGCGACGGGGTGGACGTGACCCGGGTGTACCCGGAACTGGCCGGCCTGGGCGAGCAGCACGGACAGCGCCAGGCCGTGCTGGACGGCGAGATCGTGGTCCTGGACGACCGGGGGCGCCCCGACCACGCGCGGCTGCGCCGGCGCATGGGTGTGGTCAACCCGCGCAAGGTGGCCCGGCTGACCATCGACGCGCCGGTGCACCTGATGTTGTTCGACCTGATGTATCTGGACGGCCGGCCGCTGCTGCGCACCCCGTACCGCGAACGACGGATGTTGCTGGCCGGCCTCGACCTGGCGGGCCCGCGCTGGTCCACCCCGGAATGGATCGAGGGCGACGCGCGGCGCGCCTGGGCGACCAGCCTGCACCAGGGCCACGAGGGCGTCGTGGCCAAGCGGCTGGCCTCCGAGTACCAACCCGGACAACGCTCCCCGGACTGGATCAAGGCCAAGCACGTGGAGACCCACGACGTGATCATCGGCGGCTGGATCGAGGGCCGGGGCGAGCTGCGGGGCCTGCCGGGGGCGTTGCTGGTCGGCGTCGCCGCACCCGACGGCCTGCGCTATGTCGGCACGGTCGAGGACGGCCCGACCCTGGCCGAGCGCGGCGAACTGGGCGAATACCTGGGCGCGCTGGCGCGCGCGGACTCGCCGTTCGCGGGAATGGTGGACGTGCCCGGCGCGCAGTGGGTCGACCCCCGGCTGGCCGCCGAGGTCACCGCCTCGGGCTGGACCCCGGAGGGCCGCCTGCGCCACCCCACCTGGCAACGCCTGCGCCCGGACCTGCCGGGCGGGTAGGTCGCGGCGGTCGGTCGCACTCGCGGGGCGCGCGAGGCTTTGTCCCGGGCGCACCACCGATCGCCCCGCGCCAGGCGTACGGATCGCGACGAGTCCTTCGCCCGCGCGCGCCGGGTACCGTGCGCGACCGATCCACTGTCACCCTGGGAGCCTCACACCGAGGAGGCGTGCATGCCCAGAACGACCGTGGTCCGCGGCGAGCGCATCGAGCTGCCGAACACCCTTGCCGAGATCCGGGCGGCGCTGCCCGAGGATCGCCGGGACGAGTTCGACAAGGTCATGTACGAGACCCCGCTGGATCGCCTCGAACGCGACGCGATCCTGCACTGGGCACTTCCTCCGGAGGCCCAGGAGGACGACGAGGCCGTACACGCCCGCCTCAAGGCCGGGGACTTCTCCGACTGCGTCGATCGGGACGGGAACGCGATCCCATGAGCTATCGCGTGCAGTACACGAACGAGGCCGAAGACGGCCTGAAGCCGCTGTCGTCCGGGCGGATCAGGGCCTTCAAGGACGCGGTCGACGCCACGATCGGCCGGACCCCGTACGGGTCGGGCTCCACACGGGTCGGTGGCGACCGGGACCGCCGGGAGGCCACGATCACCGGAGTGTTCGTGCGCTACACCGTCAGCGCCGGCGTCCTGGTCGTCACCGTCACGCGCACGGTCGCGCTGTAGGCCGGCGGCCTCCGCACCGGGCCGCCGGGGCACCCGCCGGCTACTTCTCCGGGTGAGACCCACGACGTGGTCATCGGCGGCTGGATCGAGGGCCGGGGCGAGCTGCGGGGCCTGCCGGGGGCGTTGCTGGTCGGCGTCGCCGCACCCGACGGCCTGCGCTATGTCGGCACGGTCGAGGACGGCCCGACCCTGGCCGAGCGCGGCGAACTGGGCGAATACCTGGGCGCGCTGGCGCGCGCGGACTCGCCGTTCGCGGGAATGGTGGACGTGCCCGGCGCGCAGTGGGTCGACCCCCGGCTGGCCGCCGAGGTCACCGCCTCGGGCTGGACCCCGGAGGGCCGCCTGCGCCACCCCACCTGGCAACGCCTGCGCCCGGACCTGCCGGGCGGGTAGCGGACCCCCTCACGAGGGGCGCACACGGGGACGATGACGCGCCGGCGCACGCCGACTACCGTCCGCTACCCCACTGGTGGCATCCTGACCGACATGGACGAGCAGAACGCCGACCCACGCCGGCCCCGGCACATCATCGGCGTCGGCGGGACCCACCACGCCACACCGGCCGAGATTCGAGCGGAGCTTCCCGCCCAACTCCGCGAGGAGTTCGAGGCCGAGTACGGCAAGGCCCTCGACGCCGCCCGCGACGGTGACCTCATCCCGCTTGCCGAAATGCTCGGGCCCTGGCAGGCCGAGGTTCGCATGCGCCGCAGCCCCGACTGGCCGGAGACCGAGGAAACCATCCGACGGCTCAACGCCGGCCTGCCCGTGGACACGGTGCCCGCTCACACGGACGAATGGGAGAGCCCCCCATGAGCTACACCGTCGAGTCCACCTACACCGTGCAGCGGTGGCTGAAGGGCGCGCCCTCGCATGCGATCGGTGCCTACAACGACATGGTCTCCCGACTCGCCTCCGACCCATGGCGAGTGGGCTCGCCGACCAGGTCCGCGAACATGCGCGAGTACGCGTTCTGCGTGGAGGGCACCGCGACTTTCGTCATCGAGGATCGATGCGTGACGGTTACGATCGTGCAGATCAGCTGATCGTTCGGCCGGCCCGTACGCGCCGGCGGCGGCTCGCGGACCGACCCGCCGGCTACTTCTCCGGGTGGGTGAAGCCTCGGGCGATGACCATCCGTTGGATCTGGTTGGTGCCCTCGAAGATTTGCATGATCTTCGCCTCGCGCATGTAGCGCTCGACCGGGAACTCCCGTGTGTAGCCCGCGCCGCCGAAGACCTGGACCGCGTCCGTGGTGACCTTCATCGCCGCGTCGGTGGCGATCAGCTTGGCCACGCTGGCCTGGCGGCTGTACGGGCGGCCCAGATCGCGGCGGCGGGCCGCGTCGAGGTAGGTGGCGCGGGCCGAGTCGACGGCGGCGGCCATGTCGGCCAAAAGGAAGCCCAGGCCCTGGTGGTCGACGATGCGGCGGCCGAACGTGGTGCGCTCGTTGGCGTATTCGACCGCGGCGTCCAGGGCGGCCTGGGCCAGACCCGTCGCGCAGGCTGCGATGCCCAGTCGGCCCGAGTCCAGGGCGCTGAGCGCGATCGCCAGCCCCTGCCCCTCCGCGCCGATCAGCCGATCCCGCTCCAGGACCGCGCCGTCCCAGAACGCACTGGTCGTCGGGACCGCGTTCAGGCCCATCTTCGCCTCGGGCCGACCGAAGGCCAGCCCCTCCGCCTCGCCCGGCGCCAGGAAGCACGAGATGCCCCGGCCGCCCTCGCCGGTACGCGCGAACAGGGCGTAGAAGTCGGCCTTTCCGCCGTGCGTGATCCACGCCTTGGTGCCGGTGATCCGGTATCCGTCGGCGATCGGCCGCGCCTTGCATACGATCGCGGCCGCGTCGGAGCCCGCGTGCGGCTCGGACAGGCTGTAGCCGCCGACCACGCGGCCCTCCAGCATGTCGGGCAACCAGCGCTCCCGCTGCTCGGCCGACCCGTAGGTGGCCACCGGGAAGCAGGCCAGCGTATGCACGCTCGTGGCCACCGCGACCGCCGCCCAGCGCGCGGCCAACTCCTCCAGCACCTGGAGGTAGACCTCGTACGGCTGACCGCCGCCGCCCTCCTCCTCCGGGTAGGGCAGGCCGAGCAGGCCGACCTCGCCCAGGACGGCGAACAACCCTTCCGGGTAGGACTCCTCACGCTCGTGCCGGGCGGCCAAGGGCGCCAGTTCGCGGTCGGCGACGGTACGGGTGAGGTCGAGCAGGTCCTCGGCGTCCCGGGTGGGCAGGAGGCGGTCGACGGTCACGGCTGCTCCGGAGGTCGGGGAGGTCGGGGGTGCGGGGTGGGGCGGGGGCGGGCCGCGGTCAGCTCGCCGGGACCAGCGGCGGGCCGGCCGGGGCGGCGACCGCGGCGGGCGCGGTGAGTTCGGCCAGGGCGGCGCGCGCGGCGGTGCGATACTCCGCGACCCGGGCGAGCTTGATGTCCTCGTAGCCCCGGATCGTCTCGGGCAGCGCCACCAGGGCGATCACCGCGTCGACGTTGTCGGCGGTCAGCTCGCGCAGCGCCGTCCGGACCAACGCACGGTATTCGGCGACCAGTTCGCGCTCGACCCGACGCACCTCGGCGTAGCCGAACACATCCCACCGGGTGCCGCGCAGGCCGCGCGCCGCGCGCAGCGCCTTGAAGGCCGGCACCGCCGTGCGCCGCAGCCGGATCTTGCGCTTCATCCCGAGGTAGCGCAGCACCGGCGGGTGCAGCAGCACGGAGACCGCCGCGTCGGGACCGAACTCGGCGTCGCGCCGGGCCTGTTCGACCGGGTCGAGGTGCAGACGGGCCACCTCGTACTCGTCCTTGTAGGCCATCAGGTGGTGCAGCGCCCTCGCGTAGGCCACCGCGACCCGCTCGCCGCCCTCGGCCCCCGCGCGTTCCACCGTCAGGGTCCGGATCGCGCGCACGTCGTCGGCGTAGCGGTGGGCGTAGGCCGCGTCCTGGTACCCCGTCAGATCGGCGATCCGGGTGCCGAGCACCTCGCGCAGCGCCGCTTCGCCGCCGGAGCGATCGGCCAGGGCCACCGAGGCCGCGTCCACCGGGACCACCGCGAGCGGCGGCGCGGTGACCGCCGCGGCCAGTACCGCGGCCGGGTCCACGGCCAGCGCCCGACCCCACCGGAACGCCGCCAGGTTCTTGTCCACCGCCGCGCCGTTGAGCGTGATCGCCCGCTCGATCGCCGCCGCGCTCAACGGCAGGCAACCGTGCTGGAACGCGGCGCCGACCAGGATCATGTTGGCCGGCATGTGGTCGGCGAACAGCGCCTCGGACAACCCGAGCGCGTCCACGTACAGGTTGTCGGCCCGCCGGGTCGCGGTGTCGATCCGCTCCAGCGTCTCGGTCGGCGAACCGGGCAGCGCGATCTGGTTGGTGACCATCGCGGCGGTGGGCACGATCGCGGTGTTGACCACGGCGACGGTGCGCTCCGGGTCGGCGGTGGCCAGGTTGCTCTCCGCCGCCGTGCCGAGCAGGTCGAAGCCGATCAGCACGTCGGCGCCGGACCGCGAGGCGCGCAGCGCGCCGGTGATCGGCCGGGTGGAAAGGCGCAGGTCGGACACCACCGGTCCGCCCTTCTGGGCCAGGCCGGTCTGCTCCAGGCCGGCCGCGTACAGCCCGTCCATGTGCGCGGCCATCTGCAGGATCGAGGAGACGGTGACCACGCCGGTGCCGCCGATGCCGGGCATCCGCACCAGCAGGTCGTCCGCGCCGAACCGGCTCTCGGGCAGGGCGGGTTCGAGCGGCAGGTCCGGTATCGCCCGGGCCTTGCGGGTGCCCGGCTCGACCAGCAGGAAGGACGGGCAGTCGCCGTTCAGGCAGCTGAAGTCGGAGTTGCACGAACCCTGGTGGATGTGCGTCTTGCGGCCGAACTCGGTGTCCACGGGCTGTACCGACAGGCACGACGACTTGTCGCCGCAGTCGCCGCAACCCTCACACACACGCTCGTTGATCACGACCTTCTCGGCCGGGGTCGGCAACTGCCCACGCTTGCGCAGTCGGCGCTCCTCGGCCGCGCACCGGTCGTCGTGGATCAGCACGGTGACCCCGTCGAGCCCGGACAACTCGCGCTCCACGTCCTGGAGTTCGTCACGGTGCCGGACGCTCGCGATCGGGTCGAGCCGAACTCCCCGATAGCCGCGCGGGTCGTCGGTGGTGACCACCACGCGGCGCACCCCCTCGACCGCGAGCAGCCGGGTCAACGCCGGCACGTCCAACCGGCCCTCGGCCTTTTGGCCGCCCGTCATCGCGACCGCGTCGTTGTACAGCAGCTTGTAGGTCATCTTGCTGCCGGCCGCGACCGCGGCGCGGATCGCCAGCGAGCCCGAGTGGTGGAAGGTGCCGTCGCCGAGGTTTTGCACGAAGTGCTTGTCGTCGGTGAACGGCGCCAAGCCGATCCACTGCGCGCCCTCGCCGCCCATCTGGGTCAGCCCGAGTTGGTGCCCGCGGCCCTTGCCGTCGAGCGCGACCATCACGTGGCAGCCGATGCCGACGCCGACCAGGGTGTCGTCGGCGGTGCGGGTGGAGGCGTTGTGCGGACAGCCGGAACAGAAGTACGGGGTGCGCGAGGCCAGCATCGGCAGCGCGATCCGGGCGCGGCGCTTGGGGGCGAGCGTGGCGAGGTAGGCGCCGGCGGACGCGGGCAGCCGGTCCGTGCCGAGCCGGGCGGCGATCGCGCGGGACACGTCGTCCGCGCCGAGCGTGCCGCGCGCGGTGAGCAGCGGGCGGCCGGTGTCGTCGCGCCGACCGACGATGCGGGGCGCGTTCGGGCGGCGGTACAGCGCCTCCTTGAGCCGGGCCTCCAGGAACGGCACCTTGTCCTCGACCACCAGGACCTCGTCCAGGCCGTCGGTCAGCTCGGCGAGTTCCGCGTCGTCCAGCGGGAACGGCATGCCGATGCGGATCAGCCGGATGTCCGGGGCCGCGTCGTCGGTCAGACCGAGGTCGGTCAGCGCGCGGCGGACCACGGAGAACGACACGCCGGCGGCGAGGATGCCGAGGCGGGCGTCGGGGGTGTCGTGCACGACCTTGTTCAGGCCGTGCTCGCGGGCGTACGCGCGGGCCAGGTCGAGCCGACGGGTGATCAGGTCGTGCTCGGCGTCGAGCGCGGCCGGACCGACCAGGGTCGGCAGCGTGCCGCGCTTGGTCGCGGCCGGGACCGGGATGTCCTCGCCCCACCCGGACACGTCCACCGTGGTCGACGCGTCGGCGATGTCGGCGACGATCTTCAGGCCCGTCCACAGGCCGCAGGCGCGCGACATGGCCACCGCGTGCAGCCCGAACTCGACGATCTCGCCGATCGTGCCGGGGGCGAGCAGCGGCATCGACAGGCTTTCCATCATCGGCTCGCACGAGCTGGGCACCGTCGACGACTTGCTGCCCGGGTCGTCGCCGATCCACGCGACGGCACCGCCGAGGGGTGCGGTGCCGGCCATCGTGGCATGCCGAATCGCGTCGGCGGCGCGGTCCAGGCCCGGGTTCTTGCCGTACCAGAAGCCGGTCACCCCGGCGTACCGGGCGCCCGGCGTCTGGTCCACCAGCTGGGTCCCGGCCACGGCGGTCGCGGCCAGCTCCTCGTTGAGTCCGGCCTGGAACACCACCCCGGCCGGGTCCAGGAACCGCTTGGCGCGCCCCATCTCCAGGTCCACACCGCCCAGCGGCGAGCCCTGATAGCCGCTGACGAAGACCCGGGTGTCCAGTCCGCGCTCGGTGTCGAGCCGACGCTGTTCCAGGGTCAGGCGGATCAGCGCCTGTACGCCCGAGATCAGCACGCGGCCCTGGCCGACGGCGTACTTGTCGTCCAACGAAACCGACGGAGAAGCCTGATCTGCGCGCACGGGAGCCTCCGTCGAAACCGGATGGTGGGGTGGGGTGCGGTAAGCACACCAACGGCTCGCCCTCGACGCAAGTACCTTGCGGGTTTTCCGTCGAAAGACGCAAAGATATTGCTGCCCAGGTGTTCTGGGAGGCAGTGCTTTGCGCGTGAAGCACGTCACCGGAGGGGTGGTCCGGGCGGGGCATTCGGCGGCCGATGGGGTGACGGGCTCCGTTCGGCGGACGCGGGGTCGGGGTAGCCCATGACCGCGACGGCGATGGTCGGCGAGCGAAGGGCGGCGGCGGGATGGGCGATCCGGTGGTGCGCGAGCTGCACGAACTCGACGAGTTCCGGGAGGTCGAGCGGCTGTACGAGGAGATCTGGCCGCACGTCGCGGGGCAGGGCCGGGTGCTCACCGTCGAGCTGATGCGGGCGCTGGACCATGCCGGCAACTACGTGGCCGGGGCGTATCGCGACGGCCGGCTCGTCGGCGCGTCCGTGGCCTTCTTCGGCGCGCCGATCGGCGAGACGCTGCACTCGCACGCGACCGGCGCCGTGGCCGGGAGCGGGGTGGGCTTCGCGCTCAAGCGGCATCAGCGGGAATGGGCGCTCGCGCGCGGGCTGGGCCGGATCACCTGGACGTTCGACCCGCTGGTCCGCCGGAACGCCTACTTCAACCTGGTCAAGCTGGGTGCGCGACCGCAGGAGTACCTGCCGAACTTCTACGGCGACGACATGACCGACACGGTCAACAGCGGGGATCGCAGCGACCGGGTACTGGCCGTGTGGCCGCTGCACGACGCTCGCGTGCGGGCGGCCGTGGGGGAGACGGGGGCGGTGGTGCCGGGCACGGTGGCGCGGGCCGAGCCGGCCCTGGTGGAGCGCGACGGCCGGCCGGTGTCGCTGCGGACCGACGCCGAGGTGGTACGGGTCGCGGTGCCCGCCGACATCGAGGCGATGCGCCGGACCGACCCCGAGGCGGCCGGGGCCTGGCGGTCGACGCTGCGCGAGGTGCTGGGCGGGCTGCTCGACGCCGGGGCGCGGGTGCTCGACTTCGACCGGAAGGCCGGCTACCTGGTGGCGCGCCGGGGGTGACGACGCGCGTCCGGGGCGACCTGGGGCCGCCCCGGACGGTGTCTCGTATCGGTTCTCGTGCCGGTTCTAGTGCGCGCGCACGCCCACCACGGCCTGGAGCGCGGGCAGGTAGCCCTGGCTCTGGCCGGAGGTCGTGGGGTGGTACGACTCGTCGATCGGCAGGGTGACGCCGTTGACCCAGGCGTTGGACGCACAGACCCCGTGTCCGGCGAACCGCGAGCGTACGTCCGCGAAATCGGCGTTGGCGGCGCTCGCGCGCTGGTGGGTGACCTCGTCCAGGGTGTCGGCGGCCTGGTTGATCACGGTGCGCTTGGCCTGGCTCAAGCCCAGGAAGCAGGAACCGAGTTCGAACAGGCGCGGGTAACCGAGCACGACGAGGCGGGCGTTGGGAGCCTTGGCCCGGATCTGGGCGTAGGTGGCGTCGAGATCGCCGGGCAGGGTGGTGGTCGCGTAGGTCTTGGCCTTGTTCACGGCGGCGGCGCACTCGCTGTCCGAACTGAGCACGCAGGTGGTGATGGTGCTGACGAATCCGGCGTCGTTGCCGCCGACGCTGATGGTCACCAACTGCGTGGCGCTGTTCAGGACGGACAGTTGACCGGAGCGTACGTCGGCGGTCTTGGCACCGGAACAGGCGGCGAACGCGAACGTGCCGCCCGGGTGGGCCTGATTCCACAGGGCGGGGTAGGACTTGGCGCTGCGCTTGCACGAGCCGCTGTCGGGAAGATAGGAGCCGGTGCCGACCCCGGAGCTGTACGAGTCGCCCAGGGCGGCGTAGTTGGTGGCGTAGCTCGCCGCGGGCGCGGCCTGGGCGCTCGGTGCGACGACGCCGATGGCGGCCGCGGCCACGGCGGCGGCCACCGCGGCGATGGTGCGAGGCATGGGAAGCACGGGCGGGTCTCCTCGGAAGACGTGGGGACGCCGCGTCCCACGTTGGGATACCCGAGCCGGAACGGCCTTGCCTCGTCCGCCTCTACCGCAGTCGTCACCCTTGACACTCGGCTTTGCGCACACATAGTCCCGCCCCGATCTCCCCCCTGCCTAGGCGGATTTCGGCCGGTTGACACGTGTAGAACAGGCCCCGGAAAACCGATGCGAGCAGTGGGCCGCCGCGGGTGTTCCGGTGTCGGTTCGGGGTGAACGGGGTGGCGGCGGCGATGTGGGTGAGCTTGGCGGGGTTGCGGACGAAGTGGATGCCGGTGACGACGCGCTGCCGCCGAGGGCGCGGCCGCGTCCCCGGCCGCGACGATGGGGTCGTCGTCGATGCTGGTCAGGGTCTCGTCGGTGAGAAGGCGACCCGTCTCGTCGGTGCTCAGGCCGCTGCGGGCGGCCAGGTCGGGGACGCCGAAGCCGGCGGCCCGGATGGTCACGTGACCGCGTACCTCGCGGCCGTCGGCGAGGTGTACGGCGTCGGCCGTCACGGACGCGGCCTTGGTGTCGGGGCCTTCGAGGACGGTCACGCCGAGGGCCGCCGCGGCGCCACGGTGCGCGCCTTTCGGTCGATCGCCGTCGCGGAATCGACCACGAGTTCGACGCGCTCGCTCAGCACGTCCCGGTAGTCGACGACCGCGTCGTCGGACCCCGCCACCAACCGGTCCAGCCGCAGCCGCTCGACGAAGTTCGCGCGTGGGTTGACCAGGGTCACGGCCACGTCCTCGCGGCGGGTCAGCCGGTTGGCCGCGAGGACTCCGGCGTATCCGCCGCCGATCACGATGACTGCCGTGCGTCCACCGCCGTGCTGCGTCATGGTCCCTGCTCCGTTCGCTCGGGTCACGCACACGAGGCGTCGCCCGAATCGAACTTGTGACACCGTGTGGCCCGGATCACATCGATCCGGCCCGAGTCAGTCCGCGGCTTCCGCGCGGTGGCGGGCGAGTTCGGCCTGCCACGTCGCGAGGGTGTCGGCCAACGGTTGCAGGGTGCCGTTGGCGTTGGCCTCGGCCAAGGCGTCCTGATACGCCTCCTCGAAGTCCATGCGCAGGTCGTCGGGGAGTTCGGCGCGCAGTTCGGCGGGAGTCGGGTGGGTCGGGCCGCCGATGTGGATGGTGCGGTGGGGTGTCCGGTCGTTCATGGGGACAGGGTGGCGCATGGCGTGGGCGTCGGCGATTCAGTCGGCGTCCGGGGCGCCCGGGGTGTCCAGGGTGTTCAGGGCTTCCGCGGCTTCCGGGGCGTCCGGGTCGAGGGCGGCGAGGCGGCGGGCTCGGGCGGTCAGGGCCTCGTAGCCGGCGCGGTCCTTGCAGGTGACGGCCGTGCGTTGGATCTCGGTGAGAGTGTCTGCGGCCGCGGCGAGGTGGACGGCGAAGTCGTCGTAGTGGTGGGCGTCCCAGGCCGCGGCGGCGGCCTTCAGGCCCTGGCTGACCGCGCGTTCGTAGTCGGCGCGGAGATCGTCGTCGACGACGGCGAGGGCCTGATCGGTGATCCGCGCGTTCAGGCCGGTACCGGTCACGACGAGGTGGATGTCGGGTGCGCGATCCATCCCCCCAGCGTGGCACCGCGACACCCCGCCCCGACACCCGGCGCGCGGAGCAGGACACACCCCGCTTCCGCGCGCTCTCACGACCGGAGTGCGCCACCGGGACGGCTGGGCGGTGCGCGGAGCCGACGCGACATCGGTGTGGGGCGCGGGCCCGTCCACGGCCCGCACCGCGCCCGCCGACCCGGCCGCGTGGCTCGGATCTGCCCGAATTCGGGCAGATTCTTGCCGTAGGGGCGGCATGGGGCCAGGATCGGGGGGTGGCTGACGGCGAATTGGTGGAGCGCATCGTGGCGACGACCGGCCTCGCACCCGGCGAGGTGGCGCGGATCGTCGACGACGTGCTGGCCTGGTATCGCGAACCGGTCGAGGACTATGTGCGGCGGCGCCATCGCCATCACAGGGTCTACGGTCGGCGCAACGCGCAGATCTATCGCCTGATCGCCGACGAGCTGGACGAACGCCTCGTCGCGCCACCGCGGTTGACCGAACGTCAACTGCGCCGCGTGATCTACGGCTGAGCCGACCGGGCGACGGTCGCGACGCCGAGGCGTGAGCATCGCCCGACCGCGACCGCGACCGCGACCGCGACCGCGACCCCGCCGCCGTCGCCGCAGGCCCCGTGCACACATCCACCCCCGACCGCCCCGCCGGTCGGTCCGTCGACCTGCCGAGGAGTGCAGCAGTATGTGTGGAATTGTCGGATACATCGGCGCCCAGCAGGCCGCCCCCATCCTGCTCGAAGGTCTGGGACGACTGGAGTACCGCGGCTACGACTCGGCCGGCATCGCCGTGCTCGGCGCGCGTGGCACGGTCAAGGTGGTCCGCCGGGTGGGCCGCGTACACGCGCTCGCCGCCGCCGTGCCGGCCAAGACCGCCGGGCGGGTCGGCATCGGGCACACCCGCTGGGCCACCCACGGCGCGCCCTCGGAGGCGAACGCCCACCCGCAGCCCTCCGCCGACGGCCGGATCCAGGTCGTCCACAACGGCATCATCGACAACGCGGCCGAACTGCGCGCCCGCCTCGCGGCCGAGGGCGTCGACCTCGCCTCGGACACCGACACCGAGGTCCTGGCCCACCTGATCGCCGGCGCGGCGCGGACGCGGGACACCCTGGAAACCGCCGTCCTGGCCGCGCTCGCGCAGGTGACCGGGACATACGCGATCGCCGTCGTGGACACCGCGACGCCGGATCGGATCGTGGTGGCCCGCAACGGCTCACCGCTCGTGATCGGGGTCGGCGAGCGCGAGATGTTCGTGGCCAGCGACGTGTCCGCCCTGGTCCGGCACACCAGTTCGGTCGTGCACCTGGAAGACGGCGAACTGGCCAGTGTGACGGCCACCGGCTTCCGGACCTTCACCCGCGAGCGGGACGACGTCGCCAAGACGCCCACCACGGTCGAACTCACCGTCGAGGAACTCGAACTCGCGGGCCACGACCACTTCATGCACAAGGAGATCCACGAACAGCCGTCCTCCGTCGAGCGCATGCTCGGCGGCCGGCTCGACGACCGGTTCGGCTCGGCCCGCCTCGACGGCCTGCGGATGGAGCTGCGCGAGTTGCGCGGATTCCGCCGGGTCAAGGTGCTCGGCTGCGGATCGGCTTACTACGCGGGCCAGTTGGGCGCGACGCTGATCGAGGACCTGGCCCGGGTGCCCGCCGACGCCGAGCCCGCTTCGGAGTTCCGCTACCGCAATCCGGTGATCGAGCCGGACACGCTGTACGTCGCGGTCAGCCAGTCCGGCGAGACCGCCGACACGCTCTTCGCGGTCCGCGAGATCCAGCGCAAGGGCGGCCGGGTGGTCGGGTTGGTCAACGTGGTCGGCTCGTCCATCGCGCGCCAGTGCGACGGGGGGATCTATCTGCATGCCGGGCCCGAGGTCTCGGTCGCCTCGACCAAGGCGCTGACCCACATGGCGGTCGGCTTCGCGCTGCTCGCGCTCGCCCTTGGTCGCGTGCACGACCTCTCGCACGCGGACGGCGCGCGGATCCTGGCCGGGCTCCAGGCGCTGCCCGGCCAGATCGCCGAGATCCTGGCGGACGAGGAGACCATCGCCCGGGCGGGCCGGCGGCTCGCGGACGCGCGCAGCCTGTTCTTCATCGGCCGGGTCCGGGGGTATCCGGTGGCGCGCGAGGCGGCGCAGAAGTTCAAGGAGATCACCTACCGGCACGCCGAGGCGTACCCCAGCAGCGAACTCAAGCACGGGCCGCTCGCGCTGATCGACGCCGACCTGCCGACCGTGGCCGTCATCCCGGAGGACGACCTGGTCGAACGCAACCTCGCGGCCGCGCACGAGATCCGTGCGCGCGGCGGCCGGCTGACCGTGATCACCCACCCCGGGGTGGACCTCGGCGACCTGGAGGCCGACCGGATCACCGTGCCGCGCAACGAGCGCGAACTCGACCCGATCCTGCTCACCATCCCCACCCAGTTGCTCGCGTACCACGCGGCGCGAGCCCTCGGCGAGGACATCGACCGCCCCCGCAACCTGGCCAAGTCGGTCACGGTCGAATAGCTCGGCGTCGGCGCCGTTCGGCTCACCCGAAAGGTCCAAGCGCGGTGGTACGAGCCCCCGGGTGGGGGACTGTCGCGACCATGCCCCGCCAATCCGGCCGCTCTCGCCAACCCCGCCGGCCCCGCCCACCCCGCCCACCTCGGCACCCGGTGTCCCGGCCTCGGCCCGGACACCGCCCGCCGGGGTGGGCGTTCGTGTGCCCGGTGCCCGTCGATCCCCGTTCCCCGCAGCGTGGCCGAAGGAAATATATCGCGCAACATTGACTGTCGTCATAATTGATAGATACTGGCTCCGCGACTCCCGCTGACACCAGGATGAGGTGCGCGCACATGGAGCTGTCCCGTTCCGCTCACGTCGACACGTTCTGTCGTGATCGATTGCCACCTGCCGAGCAGTGGCCCGAACTGCTTTTCGAACTACCGGAATTGCGCTACCCGACCCGGCTGAACTGCGCCAGGGTCCTGCTCGACGACACCATCGATCGGCTCGGTGCCGAGCGACGGTGTCTGGTCACCCTGGACGATCTGTGGAGCTACGGCGACCTGCGAACCAGGGCCAATCAGGTCGCCCGGGTGCTGATCGAGGACCTCGGCCTGGTGCCGGGCAACCGGGTGCTGCTGCGCGGTCCGAACAACCCGTGGCTGGTCGCCTGCTGGTTCGGCGTGCTCAAGGCGGGCGGTGTCGCGGTGACCACGATGCCGCTGCTCCGGGCGCACGAATTGACCACGCTGTGCGAGATCGGCCGACCCACGATCGCGCTGTGCGACCACCGCTTCATGGACGAACCGATCGCCGCGGCCGTTCCCGGCCTGACCACCGTGGCCTACGGCGGCGACGCGGCCGATGACCTGACCCGGCGCTGCGCGGCCAAGAGCGCCGACTTCGAGGCCGTGGACACCGCCGCCGACGACGTGGCGCTGATCGCGTTCACCTCCGGTACCACCGGTCGGCCCAAGGCCACCATGCACTTCCACCGCGACGTGTTGGCCAACTCCGACACCTTCTCCCGGCACATCCTCAAGCCCACCCCGGACGACCTGTTCGCGGGCACCCCTCCGCTCGGCTTCACCTTCGGTCTCGGCGGCCTGGTGGTCTTCCCGCTGCACGTCGGCGCGGCCACCCTGCTGCTCGAACAGGCCACCCCCGAGCGGCTGGCCCGGATCGTCGCCGACCACGGCGTCACGGTGCTGTTCACCGCGCCGACCGCGTACCGGGCGATCATGGCCGCGGGTCATGCCGATCTCCTCCGGGGCCTGCGCCGCTGCGTGTCGGCGGGCGAGACACTGCCCGCGGAGACCTGGCACGACCTGCACGCGGCCACCGGCATCGAGCTGATCGACGGCATCGGCGCGACCGAGCTGCTGCACGTGTTCGTCTCCGCCGCCGACGAGGACATCCGGCCCGGCGCGACGGGGCGGGCCGTACCCGGCTTCGAGGCGGTCGTCCTGGACGGCGACGGCAAGCCGGTCCCCGACGGCACACCGGGGCAACTCGCGGTCAAGGGCCCGACCGGGTGCCGCTACCTGGACGACCCGCGCCAGCTCGACTACGTGCGCGACGGTTGGAACTTCACCGGCGACACCTATATCCGCGACGCCGACGGCTACCTCTGGTACCAGGCGCGCAGCGACGACATGATCATCTCCTCCGGCTACAACATCGCCGGCCCCGAGGTCGAAGTGGCCCTGGCCGCACACCCCGACGTCGCCGAGTGCGGCGTGGTCGGCGCACCGGATCCCCGCCGGGGGCTGATCGTCAAGGCGTACGTGGTGCTGCGCCAGGGGGTCGCGGCCGACGCGGACACCGCCGAGCGCATCCAGTCCTACGTCAAGAACACGATCGCGCCGTACAAGTACCCGCGCGCCGTCGAGTTCGTGGCCGCCCTGCCCCGAACCGGCAACGGCAAGCTGCGCCGCGCCGAACTGCGCGCCTGGGCCGCCAACACCGGCGAACCGGCCCCGAACTCCCTTGCCCCGGAAGCCTCGTGAAAGGCGCGACGATGCCCCAAGACAGCCCGCTCGGCTCGACCGGCCCGATCCGGCCCGACGTGAGCGACCCCACCGACCCGGCCGTCGACGACCCCACCGACCTGCCCTCGGTCCTGGTCGAGCGCCGCGTCGAGTGGCAGGACACCGACGCGGCCGGCCACTACCACCACTCGGCCGTACAGCGCTGGGTCGAGGCGACCGAGGCGGTGCTGCTGCGCCGGCTGGGCGTGGGCGACCTGTTCGGCCGGATCCCCCGGGTGCACTTCGAGGCGGACTACCTCGAACGTCTGTGGTTCGGCGAGGCCGCGTACATCCTGCTGCGCATCGACCGGGTGGGTACCAGCTCGCTGCACTACTCGTTCGAGGTGCGGGGCGAGCACGGCGTGGCCGCGACCGGCCGACTGTCCGTCGTGCACTGCCCGCCGGACCAAAAGGGCGCGTCGCCGTGGCCCGACGAGGTCAGGACCGCGCTGTCCCGGGGCGGCCCGCAGCGCCCGGAGTCCTACACCTGACCCGCGCGCACCCTGCGGGGCCGGGCGGATCGCACCTCCGATCCGACCCCTCGAATATCGCGTGATGTTGACGACCGTGGAATTTATTACATACGCTCGGATAGGCCGGGAACATTGGAGGACGCTGTGCGCATAGCAGTCATCGGCGGCGGGCCGGGCGGGTTGTACTTCGCCGCCCTCGCCAAGCAGCTCTCGCCGGCGTCGGAGATCACCCTGTGGGAGCGCAACGCACCCGACGACGTGTTCGGCTTCGGCGTGGTGTTCTCCGACGAGACCCTGGACGGCATCGCCCAGGCCGACCCGGAGATCTTCGCCGCGATGTCCGAGGGCTTCGCCCGCTGGACGGACGTCGACGTGCGCTACGGCGGACGCACGCTCACCTCCGGGGGGCACGGGTTCGCCGCGCTCGGCCGCGAGCGGCTGTTGCGCATCCTGCAGGAGCGCTGCGCGGCGCTCGGCATCGACCTGCGCTACCGCACCGAGGCCCCGCCCGTGGACGAACTGGCGCGCACGCACGACCTGGTGGTCGCCTCGGACGGGGTGCGCTCCACCGTGCGCGAGCGCTACGCCGACGTGTTCCGGCCCGATCTGGACGAGCGCGGCTGCCGCTACATGTGGCTGGGTACGGACAAGGTCTTCGACGCGTTCACCTTCATCGTCGACAAGCACGACTTCGGCGTGGTGCAGGTGCACGCGTATCCGTTCGACGACCGGCGCAGCACGTTCATCGTGGAGCTGGCCGAAGACGCCTGGCGGCGCGGCGGGTTCGCCGAGTTCGCCGGTCGCGAGCTGCCGCGCGGGGCCAGTGACGAGGCGGGCATCGCGCGCTGTGAGGCGCTGCTGGCCGAACACCTGGACGGACACCGGCTGATCCCGAACAACTCGCGGTGGATCCGGTTCACCACGGTGCGCAACGCCACCTGGCACCACGAGAACGTGGTCCTGCTCGGCGACGCCGCGCACACCGCGCACTTCTCCATCGGCTCGGGCACCAAGCTCGCCATGGAGGACGCCCTCGCCCTGGCCGCGTGCCTGAACGAATACGCCGACATCCCGGCCGCCCTCACCGCCTACGAGGCCGAGCGCAAGCCGGTGGTGGCCTCCACGCAGCGCGCCGCGCAGGCGAGCCTGGAGTGGTTCGAGAACATCGACCGGGCGGTCGGCCAGGCGCCCGAGCAGTTCGCCTTCAACCTGCTCACCCGCAGCCGCCGGGTCACCCACGCCAACCTGTCCGAGCGCGACCCGGCGTTCGTGGCGCAGGTGGACGCGGCGTTCACCGCCGGGCGAGCGGACCGGGTGGACGCGGCGCCGATGTTCCAGCCCTTCCGGCTCGGCGCGGTCCGGCTGCGCAACCGCGTGGTGGTCCCGCCGATGGCGACCTACGCGGCCGTCGACGGCTTCCCCGGCCCGTTCGAGGCCGCCCACTTGGGCGCGCTCGCGCTCGGCGGGGCGAGCCTGGTCTTCGCCGGGATGACCGCCGTGTTGCCCAACGGCCGGGCCACCGCCGCCTGTCCGGGCCTGTGGTCCGACGCGCAGGAGACGGCCTGGCGCGAGGTGGTCACCCGGGTGCGCGAACAGGCCCCGAACGGGCCCCTGTTGGGTATCCAGCTCACCCACGCCGGACGCCGCGCGGCCGGTTCGGTGCCGGGCGCCGACGGCACATCGGTGCCGCTGGGCGCCAAGGGTTGGCCGACCGTGGCCGCGTCCGCGATCGCCTGGGACGCCGAGGGCGACTTCCGCCCGCGCGAGGCGGACCGGGCCGATCTGGACACGATCACCGCCGCGTTCGCCGCCGCCGCCGCACGCGCCGACCGGGCGGGCTTCGACGCGCTGGAACTCCAGTACGGGCACGGCCATCTGCTCTCCGGCTTCCTGTCCCCGCTGACCAACCTGCGCGAGGACGAATACGGCGGCTCGCTCGCCGGCCGACTGCGCTTCCCGATCGAGGTGCTGTCCGCCGTGCGGGCGGTGTGGCCGAGCAACAAGCCGCTGGTGGTGCGGATCTCGGCGAGCGACTGGGCCGAGGGCGGCACCACAGAGGACGAGGCGGTCCGGATCGCCCGGGCCCTCGCGGCGGCCGGCGCGGACGCCATCGACGTGTCCTCGGGCGAGGTCGTGCCGCACGAGCGACCCGCCTACGGACGCGGCTACCAGACGCCGTTCGCCGACCTGATCCGCAACGCCACCGGTGTGCCGACCATCGCGGTCGGCGCGATCTCCACCTACGACGACGTCAACTCGATCCTGCTCGCGGGCCGGGCGGATCTGTGCGCGGTGGGCCGCGCGCACCTGTACGACCCGCTGTGGACGCTGCACGCCGCCGCCGAACAGGGCTACACCGGACCGGGCGCGCCCTGGCCGAGCGCCTGGCGGCCGGGCAGTCGCAAGCCGCCCGGCGCGGGCAGTGATCGCGTGCCGCCGCGGCTGCACCTGTCGCGCGCGCGGGTCGAGACCGTGCCGCGACGGTGGCGACCGGAGACCGACCCCCGCCTGCTCGCCGCACCCGGCCGGGGGTGACCCGAGACCCCGACCTCGTATCCGCCGACCGAACAGCGCACCACGAGGAGCCCGCCATGACAGGTCCCACCCCACCGATCGTGCTCACCGGCGCCCAACGCGACAACCCGCCCCGGTTCAAGGCCGCCGCCGTCCAGGCCGCGCCGGTCTACCTCGACGCCGCCGCCACCGTGGCCAAGGCGGTCGCGCTGATCCGCGAGGCCGCCGGCAACGGCGCCGAACTGATCGTCTTCCCCGAGGCGTTCGTCCCCGGATACCCGTACTGGAACTGGACGATGAACCCGGTCCAGGGCTCGCCCTGGTACGAACGCCTGTACCGGTCCTCGGTGGACGTGCCGGGCCCGCACGTGGAAACGCTGCGCGCGGCGGCCCGGGCGGCCGGCGCGGTGGTCGTGATCGGTGTCAACGAACGCGGCCCGCACAGCATGGGCGTGCTCTACAACACCATGCTGACCATCGACGCCGACGGCGAACTGATCGGCGTGCACCGCAAATTGGTGCCCACCTGGGCGGAGAAGCTGACCTGGACCGGTGGCGACGGCAGTTCGCTGCGCGTGCACCCGACCGGGATCGGCCCGCTCGGCGTGCTCGCGTGCGGCGAGAACACCAACACGCTGGCCCGCTTCACCCTGCTCGCCCAGGGCGAACTCGTGCACGCCGCGAGCTACATCGCGCTGCCCGTGGCGCCCGCCGACTACGACAGCATCCACGTCGCCCGGCTCCGCGCCGCCGGTGCCCTGGTCATCGGCAAGACGAACACACCGCCACTCGGTGCAGC
>NZ_JBHTVA010000053.1:61715-80445 GCF_042793325.1 Embleya sp. NPDC056575 | reverse complement strand
GCCGGGCCCGGAGCGCCAAATCGCTCCGGGCCCGGCCGTTCGTACCTCTCCCCGCGGCCTCGGCGGCGGGTCACCGTCGCCGCGCCGCCGGTTCAGCGCAGCCTCAACGCCCCTTCCCCGTCCGCGTGTTCGGACCCGGCATGGTGTTCGGGCCCGCCTCCGTCACCGGGGCCGTCGGGGTCACCTTGCCGTCGTGTGTGAAGCCGATGCCCTTCAATGTCGGCATTGCCGTGCCGTCGCCGGTCAGCTCCACCCTGTATTGCAGGAATCGCGACGACGTCCCCACCGTGTCCCCCGGCTTGGCCAGGTCCTTCCACGGTGTCCAGCTCGTGTCGGGAATCGCGGTGGTGCCGGTTCGGACCGATACCCGCAGCGTCGTGCCCTTGGGAATGTCGGCCTGCCAGTCGCTCGCCAGCCACGTGACCATTTGGCCGGCGTCCAGGGCCTTGGATACGTACGTACCGGTGCGGGCCCGGTCCAGGGTGAGGGCGTCGGGGCGGTCGCCGCTGACCGCTCCGCCCGAGACCGTGCCGTTGGTGAAGTCGAAGGCGCCGGTCTCGGCGACGCCCGGCCTCGGCATGACCAGGCGGGCCGTGTCCTTCTTCTTTCCGCCGCCGCCCGTCCAGATCCCCTCGTTCCCGGCCGCGTCGATGCCCGCCAGGCGGAAGGCGTACGTCGCGCCGGCGCCGAGGTGGCCGAGCTTGGCGTGGTGGGTGGTGGTGCGCTGCTTCGCGTCCGTGTATACCGGGCGCACGGCGGCCGCTGTGTCGCCGAGCAGGACCGACGTCGTGGTGGGCTTGTCCGTCTTCCAGGTCAGGTCGGCGCTGCCGTCCGGCCAGGTCTTGACCGCGACGTCGCTGATCACCGGGGCCTTGCGGTCGGCCTTGGGGGTGCGGAACTCGGCGGGCTTGGTGTTCGGGGCGGGCCAGGTGGTGCGGTCGCCCTTCGCGTTCACCGAGGTGAGCCGGTAGTAGTAGGTGGTGTCGGGCTTGAGCGCGCCCAGGGCCACCTTGTGCTCGCCGACCGTCTCGACGCTCTGCTGGGTGATGGGCAGCCGGTCCGGCTGGGTGCCGAGCTGCATCTCCGTGGTGGCCGGGACGTCCGTCGTCCAGGTCAGGGTGCCCGAGCCGTCGGGTGCCGGGGCCGCCGCGGCCTGGGCGATCAGCGGGGCGACCGGGGTGGCGTAGGTGGCCGTGTACGCGCCGGAGGTCCCGTCGAAGACGGCGTACTCGATGCCCTTGATCGTGGTCTTCTGGAAGGTGACCGGGGCGCCGCCCCGGGACAGGCCGGTGAGCGTGGTGCCGCCCGAGCCGGTGGTCGGGAGCATCGTCATCAGGTTCGTCGCGGCCGCGTTCTGGTTGACCGTGAAGGTGACCGTGTTGCCGACCCGGTTCAGGCCGGTGACGGTCGAGGCGTTGCGCGCGTCGGTCCAGTCCAGGAGTTGTTTGGCGGAGACGATCGGGACGTTCTTCGCTTTCGCCGAGGCGATCAGCGCGGCCTCGATGTCGAGCTGGCCCACGTTGCCGACTCCGCCGTTCGCGTTCGCCGAGTCGGTGTGGTTGTTCATCACGAACGCGCCGTAGAAGCCGTCGTTGTTGGCACCGCTGACGAGTTGGTCGAACGTGTCCGGGTAGACCTGTTGGAATTCGTCGTTGATCTGCGTGGTGCCCTGGTAGATGTCGATCATCTGACCGCTGGGGTCGGTGAAGCGCATCGGGAATCCGGAGCCGGTGAAGAATCCGGGACTGGCCTTCATCAGCGCCCCGCCCCAGGTGTTCTTCCAGTAGTCGGGCATGTAGTAGTAGTTCGTGTCGAGCCGGATTCCCTTGGCCCTGGCGATCGTCGCGTTGGAACTCCAGTCCGGCCAGATCAGGCAGTGGGTCCGGTTGGTGGTCGGCTTCAGCGGGGCGTAGCGGGTGAAGTCGTCCAGGCTGTTCTCGTACACCGCGGAGAGTTCGGCGTTGATGTCCGTCTGCGACGCGCCGGCGCGCAATTGCGGACAGCTGCCGTTCTCGTCTACGTGTCGGGCGATCTCGAAGCCCTGGGCGGTCCAGTTCTGTACGTCGGACACCGGGGGTGCCTGGGTGCCCTGGGGTCCCGGGCCCCAGACGTAGATGGTGCCGCGCATACATTTCCAGTTCCGGACCGCGGCGTCGCGCAGGGCCGCGATGGGGCTGGAGCAGTTCGGGTCGGAGCTGTTGTTGTTGTAGCGGGTGACCCGGCCCTGCATGTCGCTGAGGTTTTGGCCGTGGTTGTCGCCGGTGGAGACCATCACGACCTTGAGCAGGTCGGGGGCGGCGGTGGCGGCGTTGCCGGGCAGGTACCAGGTCCTGGGGATCGGGGCCTTGGCGCGGTTGCCGATCTCGATCAGGTTGGCGAACAGGCGCTGCTGTTCGTCGGCCTGCGGGACGCGGACGCGGCTGAGGTCGACCCAGTCCGGGTAGAACATGTCGTCGGCGCGCATCAGCGGGCCGCCGCTGTCGGAGAAGTTGTCGTTCTCGACGCCGGCCTGGGCGGGGTTGCCCTGGCGGGTCTGCACGATGGAGCGGGCCAGGTCGTAGGTGAAGGCGGAGGCGGTGCCGCTGCCGACGGTGCGGGTGGTGACGGCCGGGCCGAGCGGGCTGGTACCGGTTCGGGTGTACAGGTCCGCGACGCGGATCGTGCCGACGCCGCCGGGGACCGTCCATACGTCGGCGGGGCCGTGGTACTGCATGCTCAGTTGGCTGTAGATGCCGGCGCCGGGCGCGGTGCCGCTGTCGACCTTCATGTATTGGTTGGCCTGGAAGCCGCCGGAGGTGCCGAGGCCGAGCAGGCCGGCCAGGGCGGCGCGCGGGTGCATGGCGATCAGGTTGCCGCCAGCGTTGACCCACGTGGTGAGGTCGGTGACCAGTTGCGCGGAGGGGGCGAAGTCGCCGAGTACGACGGTGGTGTAGCCGTTCAGTACGGTCGCGGTGACCGTGCTCGCGTCCTTGACGGCGAAGGAGTTCAGGCCCTCGGCGCGCAGGATCTCGGTGTAGTAGCAGCCGAAGGGGTTCGAGTCGGCCTTGATCACCAGGATCGGGCCGGTGTTCGGCGCGTCGCACGGCGGGGTGGGCGGGGCCTGGCCGGTGGTGAAGGCCCAGTTGGAGTCGGGCATCGCGTTGTCGGAGCGGTCCTTGACCCCGCCGACGGTGAGTGTGTACGGCGTGCCGTAGGCCAGTTCGGCGTTCGGTTTGAGGGTGAGCTGGGTCGGGTTGGTGGGGTTGTCGAATTCGAGTTCGGCGGGAACGACGGTGCCGTTGCGCTTGAGTTCGAAGGTCAGGCCGGTGGTCTTGAGCGGTTCGCTGAAGGTGACCGAGGGCTGGACGCCGGCGAGTACGCCGTTGGCGTTGGGTGTCGGCGACTGGTCGGTGATGGCGGGGGCGACGGTGTCCTCCGCGTTGGTGCTGAAGACCACGTCGACCCAGTAGTTGCTGCCGTTCCAGCTGTCGGTCGGGTAGATGCTGCCGGCGTTGTACTTGTAGACGCCGTTGCCGCCGTCGGCTCCGTCGGCGAGTGCGCTGATCATCGTGTTGCCGACGGCCTGGGAGAACGAGGCGGTGTTGGCCGGGTAGTTGCCGTTGGGGGCGAAGTAGGACGCGACGTAGGTGACGCCGGCGTGCACGGTGATCGGGGTGGGCAGGTCGACGGTCTGCCAGCCGGTTCCGGTGCGGTTGACGTTGGGTACGGTGGCGAGCCGGGTCTGGGTGTTCTTGTCCCACAGGCTGACCGCGTAGGGGCCGGTGCTGCCGGCGAGTTTCCAGAACCTGATCGACTTGATCTGGCCGTCGGTGGCGGTGCGGAACTTGACGCCGATCTCGACACTGTTGTTGTCGGTCTGGTTCGGGGTGGTCGGGCTGACCGGGCCGGTCCAGATGCTGGTCTCGATGTTTTGGGTACTGCCGTTGCCGGTGGTGAAGGACCAGGACTTGGTGGCCGCGGGGTTGCCGGCGGCGTCCTTGGCGCCGGACACGCTCACGGTGTAGCCGGTGGACGCGGCGAGCGCCGAAGTGGGGGTGAACGTTGCGGTGTTGCCGTTGTAGGACGCGGTGCCCGGGACGGCCGCGCCGCCGGTCTGGGTGACCGCCCACTGCACGGTGGCGGGTTGGACCGGTTCGCTGAAGGTGACGGACAGCGGTGCGGCGGTGGCCACTCCGGTGGCGTTGGCGGCCGGGACGGTCTGGGTGACCGTGGGCGGCGTGGTGTCGGCGCCGGGGACGAAGGAGACGTCGACCCAGTAGTTGCCGGCCCGGTAGGAGTCGGTCGGCATGCCGCCGCCGGGGTTGTACGTGTAGACGCCGTTGCCCTGGGTGCCGTTGCTCGCCGGGGCGACGAGTTGTTCGACCGTGCGGTCGGTCGCGAAGTAGTCGGCGGTGACCGTGTAGCGGCCGACGGGCGCGACGTAGGACGCGATGTACTCGGTGCCGGCGGTGACGGGGATGGGTGTGGCGAACGTGGCGCTCTGCCAGCCGGACGTGCTCTCGCCGGTGAAGGTCACCGAAGTCGCGGTGCCGGTGGCGGTGTTCCAGATCCGGCCCGTGTGCGTGCCGGTGTTGGCCGCGTCCTTCCAGAACTTGACCTGGGTGATCGTGCCGTCCTGGGCGGGCTTGAAGCGCACGCCCAACTCGACGGCCACCGCGTCGGTGTCGGTCACCGCGCCGCCCGGGGTGGCGCCCGCGAACAGCGAGCACGGACTGCATGGTGCGGCCTGGGCCGCGGTGATCGGGGCGAACAGGGTGAACAACAATGCGCCGATCGCGGCGAACGTGATGCTCGCCCATGTCCCTCGGCGTTGTCGAAGTCCCGGTCTGGTTCTGGCGCAGGCGGCCTTCATCGAGTTGGTGCTCCTCAATGGCATGACGGTCGGTCGTCGGTTCGTGGGTGCGGGCCGGGCGTGGGCGCGCCGGAACTCGGGTCGCCGCGCCCGTCCCGGAGATCGGGCCGCCGGCGGTGGGTTGCCGTCGGCGGCGCGGTTTCCGTGTGTCGGTTCCGGGTGGTGCCGGTTGCCGGCGCCGGGACCGGGCCGGGACTGGTTGTCGGGAACTGGCCGGTGGGGGCTTGTCGGTGGGGACTGGTCCGTGGGGACTAGTTGGTGGTGAAGACGACGTCCACCCAGTAGTTGCTGTCGTTCCAGGTCGAGGTCGGGAAGCCGGTGCCGGTCGTGTACACGCCGTTGCCGCCGACGGTGCCGGAGGCGGGGGCGGTGATCGGTCCGGTTCCGGCCGCCGTCGTCAGGCCGCCCTCGGTGGAGGAGTAGCGGCCCACGGGCGCGTAGTACGAGGCCACGTAGGTGGTGTTGGCGGCGATCACGACCGGTTGGGCGAAGTTCACCTGTTGCCAGCCCGACGCGGTCTCGCCGGTGAAGGTCGCGCTGGTCAGGATGCTGCCCGCGGCGGACCAGATGGTCCCGGTGTGCGTGCCGGTGTTGCTCGGGCCCTTGTAGAACCGCAGGCCGGTGATCTTCCCGGGCACGGTGGTGCGGAATTTGACGCCGAGTTGCATGCCGGCGGTGTCGGTGTCGGAGAGTACGGCCGGTGTCGCCGTCGCGGGCCAGATGGTGCAGGACGGGTTGCAGGTGGGCGGCGGGGTGCTGCCGGCCGTGGTGAAGGACCAGTGTTTGTCGGCCATCGGCGTGCCGTCGGCGGATTGGGCGCCGCCGAGGGTGACCGAGTAGGTGGCCCCGGGTATCAGGTCGGTGGTCGGATCGAACGTGGCGACCCTGGTCGTGGCGTTGTAGCTCGCGGTGCCGGTTACCGGGCCGCTTTCGCCCCGGTCGATGGTCCAGACGATCGTCGCCGGCTGGACCGCCACATCGAAGGTGGCGGTGATGTTGCCGCCGACCGGGGCGAAGCCCTCCCCGCCTGCCGGGACGGTCGTGGTGACCTGCGGCGCGGTGCCGGTCGGGCCGCCGTTGGTGGTGGTGAACACCGGGTCGACCCAGAAGTTGGAGTCGTTCCAGGTCGAGGTCGGGAATCCGGTGCCGTAGCGGTACACCCCGTTGCCGCCGGCGGCGTTGCTCGCGGGTGCGGTGAGCGGGCCGCGGATGTGCGCGGTGGTCAGGCCGCCCTGGTCGGCGGAGTATCTGCCGTTGGGGGCCTGGTAGGACGCCACGTAGGTGGTGCCCGCGGTGACCGCCACGGGCTGAGCGAACGTCACCTGCTGCCAGCCGGACGCGGTTTCGTTGCCGAACGTGGCGGTGGCGAGTCGGGTACCGGAGGCGGACCACAGGGTTCCGGTGTGCGTGCCGGTGTTCGCGGCGTCCTTCCAAAAGCGCACGCCGGTGATGAAGCCGGCCCGGTCGGGTTGGAATTTGACGCCGAGTTCGGTGGCGGCGGTGTCCGGGTCGGGTCCGGCCGAGGGTTGGTCGGTCGGCGCCCACAGGGTGCATGGACACGTGACGGGTTGCGGTGGGCCGCCGAGGGTGACGGTGACGCCCGCCGACGGGGTCTCGGTGCGGGCGCTGTCGTCGGTGGCGCGGGTCTTGATGGTGATCGAGCCGCCGGCACCGGTGGTGAACACGTAGGTCCAGTTGTCCCGACCGGTGGTGGCGGGGTGCCAGGTCGCGCCGTTGTCGACGGAGACCTCGACGCCGCCGACCCGGCCGCCGGTGTCGGTCGCGGTGCCGGTGATGGTGACGTTGGAATTGGTGGGCAGGCTTCCGCCGTTGGTCGGCGCGGTGATGGTCGAGGTGGGCGGCGTGGTGTCGGTGCTCTGGGTCGCGGCGACCATGCCGCTCATCAGCGTTCCCGGTTGTACGCCCATGTCGGCGAACAGGTTGATCGTGGCCTGCTGCATCGCGGTGTCCACGGTGCCGTTCGCGCCGACCCGGTACACGTCCAGGCCCCAGGCCCACTGCACGGTGCCCGCGCCGAAGACGAGGGCGCCGCTGGGGGCGCGGTACAGGGTCAGGCTGTGCGTGGAACTGCCGTCGGCGTAGGTCGAACCCTGGTCCTGGAGCACGGACATGCCGGACTTGACCGTGGTGGACAGGCGGATCAGGCCCGCGGGTCGGGCGCCGTTGTCCAGGTCGGAGTCCCACTCGTAGCCCAGCGTGCCGCTGCCGAGGGTGGTTTGCGCGGTGAGGCCGAGGGTGGCCAGGCGGGTGTTGCGCCACAGGCGCAGCCGCCCGTCGGCGCCGTTGGCGTTCATGTCGGTGGTGCAGCAGTTGACGGTGAAGATGGTGCCGGTGACGTTGTTCTCCGGTCGACCGCCGTCACCGGGTGGCGAGAAGCGCGGGTCGCGCCAGGTGCCGGTCCACATGCTCGGGCCCAGCGGGTCGATCGACTGGTTCGCGTGGGTGTCCTTGTAGGCGACCAGGTTGCGGTGGTCGGGGCCGTTGCCGTTGATCCCGCCGTTCTCCCAACGGGTCTTCCAGAACATCTCGTTGCCGGAGAAGAAGGCGAGGTTGACGCCCGCGTCCCGGGCCGCCTCGACGTTGGCGCGTTGTGGGCCGGACCAGTATTCGTCGTGGCCGACGGACAGGAACACCTTGTGGTTCTTGATCAGTTGGCCGCGTCGGTCGGTGTCGACGCCGGTCGTGTAGGAAACGTCGTAGCCATTGCGTTCGATGAAGCGCAACATCGCGAACTCGGCGTTGAACAGCGAGTCCTCGGGATTGTCGGCGCGTGTGGTGAACGGCCGGTTGTAGCTGACCTTGTAGGCGCGTCCCACCGGTTGTCCGGTGTACAGGTCGTTGCCGCCGTAGGCGTTGTACGCCTGCCATGTGGTGTCGGAGGACTGCATCAGCAGTGCCGAGTGCGACGCGTCGTTGCGGACGATGAACGGGATCTGGCTCGCGCCCGAACTGCCGTCGGTGCGGGTGGGTTTGGCGATGTAGTAGCCGGATACCGCGTCGGCGGGCACGGTCCAGGACGCGGAGTCGGTCCAGTTGGAGCAGTCGATCAGCCCGGTCACCAGGTTGTCGATGTCGCAGTCGTCCTGCCGCTTGGGCGTCGTGGCGGAGGCCGGGATCGTGTAGACCTTGCGCGCGCCGTTGCCGTTGTACCAACCGAGTCGGTAGATGTCGACGCGGTAGGAGCTCGCGGTGGTGTCGATCCGGAACTTGATCTGGCCACCGGCGTTGACGCTGATGTCCGTGGAGTAACCCTGGATGGAGTTGCTGCCGGCGCCGCTGACGTCCCATTCGGTCCGAGGATTGCCGGTCTTGCTGTTCTCGCAGGCGATGGCGTTGGCGACCGGCGCGTCGCAGGGACCCGCGGCCGCCTTGGGTGTCTGCGGTGCCGCGACGGTCAGCGCGAGCAGTAGCGCGAACAGTGTCGGCATGGTCGCTCTGCGCAGCCTTGGTCTGGGTATCTTCATGAGTGTCCCCCACCCGAATATCGGTCCCCGGGGCGGTGTCCCGGGGCCGAGATACCGGAAAGTGTGGCGTACGTTCCGGCCTGTTGTCCGGGTTTTGCCCTCTCGTGAAGCGGGCCGTGGGTACAGTGCGGGAAGCCGGGGGTGGGGCGACTCCGGGTCGGGCCCGGGGAGTTCGAATCGGCGGCTCGGGTGGGGATGGCAGGGCGCGACGGTCCGGGGGGACTTTGTGAAGGTAGTGATCACCGGCGGTGCCGGTTTCATCGGCGCGAATCTGGCCGCCTCGTTGCAGGGCCACGACGTGGTGCGCGACGTGCACGTGGTGGACGATCTGTCCACGGGGTCGCTCGCGAACCTCACCGGGTTGAAGGTGACGTTCCATCAGGGCTCGATCCTGGAACCGGAGTTGCTGGACCGCGCGTTCGAGGGTGCGGACGCGGTGGTGCATCTGGCCGCGTTGCCGTCGGTGCCCCGGTCGGTGGAGGCGCCGCTGGCCAGCCACCACGCCAACGCGACGGGCACCCTGGAGGTGTTGGAGGCGGCGCGGCGGGCGGGGAACATCCACGTGGTGGCCGCGTCCTCGTCGTCGGTGTACGGCGCGAACCGCGAGTTGCCCAAGCGTGAGGACATGCGAACCGCGCCGCTGAGCCCGTACGCGGTGAGCAAGTTGGCCACCGAGGCGTATCTGATCGCGTACGGCAACTGCTACGGGCTGCCGGTGTTGCCGTTCCGGTTCTTCAACGTCTTCGGCCCCGGTCAGCCGGCCGATCACGCATACGCCGCGGTGATTCCGCGCTTCGTGGACGCGGCGTTGGCGGGTCGGCCGCTGTCGGTGCAGGGTGACGGCGAACAGACGCGCGACTTCACCAACATCGACAGTGTGTGCGCGGTGTTGACCGACGCGGTGTTGCGCCGGGTGGTCTCGGACATCCCGGTCAACCTGGCTTTCGGCTCGCGGACTTCGTTGAACGCGCTGATCGCCCTGTTGGCGGATGTGCTCGGGCATGCGGTCGAGGTGGAGCACACCTCACCCAGGCCCGGTGACGTGCGGGACTCCCAGGCGGACGGGTCGCGGCTGCGCGCGTTGTTCCCGGCGGCCGAGCCCGTCGAGTTGCGCGACGGGCTGGCCCGGACGGTCGAGTGGTTCCGGTCGCGGCTCGGCTGAGGCGCGGTCGGGCGGGTCAGTCGTCGGCGGGTGTGCGAAGGGGGCGGGCGGGTGCGCCCACCACGGTGGTGCGGGCGGGCACGTCGCGCGTGACCACGGCGCCCGCGCCGACGAAGGCGTCCGGGCCGATGGTCAGGCCCTGGAGGACGACGGCGTTGCTGCCGACGGTGGCGCCCGCGCACACGTGCACGTTGCCGGAGATGTTGGCGCCCGGATACACGGTGGCGCGCGCGTCGAGCACGGTGTCATGGCCGATGGTGGCGTTGTAGTGGACCTGCGCGTGCGGGCCGAGGGTGACGCTGCTGGAGACGTACGCGTTGGCCTGGACGAGGCAGCCGGACGCGAGAACCGTCTCCGGCGCGATCACCGCGCGCGGATGTACGAGGGTGGCCGGGCGCAGTCCCCGCCGCTCCAGCAGGAGGGCGAGCCGGGCCCGGGCGGCGGGCGCGGCGATGCCGACCAGATATTCGCCGTCGCCGGCCTCGTCCGGGCGCAATACCGGCAGTCCGCGCACCTGTTCGCCGGCGCGGGCGTCGTCGAGGAACGCGGTGACGGTGAGCGCGGCGGCGAGCGCGGTGTCGAGGGCTTCGCGGCCGACGCCGCCGGCTCCGCAGATGTAGAGCTGCATGGGGGACATCCTGGCACCGCCGGGCGGTCGGGGTGGGGCGCACACGAACGCGAGCGTGGGCACGCACGCGGTCGCGGGCGCGGCAGGGCGGGCCCGGATCGTCGAGTGGAAGCGAATGGTGCGGTGAGTGCTGAGCGAGAAGGCGGCCTTCGGGTCCGCGGCAGGGCGCGATATCTGTCCCGACTGGATCCGCCGGGTGCCGCGCTGATCGCGGTGGCGGCGTTGTGGGCTCCGGTGGCGGCGGCGGACCGGGTGGGTACGCCGGGGAGGTATCTACTGGCGCTGGCGGTCGTGGCCGGGGCGTACGTGCTGGGGCGGCTGTGCGGCGGGCGGTTCGCGTTACCCGTGCCGGCGATGCTCGCCGGCGCGGTGACGGTGATGTTGGTGGTGTGGCCCGACGCGGTGAGTGGGGACGCGACGGCGCCGCCGTTGGATTACGGGAACGCCGACGGCGCACTGGTGGCGCAGGGGGTGGGGGCGGCGTGTCTGGCCGCGCTGGCCGCGGTGTCGGGTCGGTGGCGGGCCGGACTCCTGGTGTTGGCCGGGGTGTTGGTGGTGGGTACGTTCGCGACGCGGTCGGTGGCCGCGGCGGCGGGTGCGCTGGCGGTGTTGTCGACCGCGCTGCTGGCGCCGCTGGTGCGGCGGCGGGGCACGGTCGTGGCGCTGTCGGCGCTGTGTGCGGCCGGGGTGGTGCTGGGCACCGTGGTCCTCGGGGCGCTGGGGACGCGGACGGAGGGCGTCGAGGGCGCCGCCCGGGCGGGGTTGACCGAGCGTCGGGTGCAACTGTGGGGCGACGGCGTACATCTGACGAAGCGTTTCCCGGTGCGCGGGACGGGTCCCGGCACGTTCGTGGAGCACAGTCCGACCGTGCGTTCGGACGCGGATGTGCACTCGGCGCATTCGATGTGGCTGCGGCAGAGCGCCGAGCAGGGCATCCCCGGCGCGCTGTGTCTGGTCTCCGTGGTGGGATGGGTGTACGTGCGGTTGTGGCGCTCGGCGCGGTCGCCGGCGGTGGTGGCGGTGGGGTCGGTGACGTTCACGGCGTTCGTGGTGCAGGCGTCGATGGACTATGTGGCCGAGTTTCCGGCGGTGTTGGCGGCGGTCGGGGCGCTGGTGGGGGTGGCGACGGCGGGGCCGGGCGCGCGGGCGCGGGCGGTTCCGGCGGTGGCGGTTTCATAGCGCGGGCGGGGTCTTTCCCGGCGTGATCGGGTGAACGACGCGGCCGACGGCCGAAGTTGCCGGGGTCGCGGTTTGTCCGAGTCGGTGGGCTTGAGGGCTTTGCGTGACTTGCCCGCTTCACCCGATCTACGCTCGGGAAACCTCAGATGAAGCTCAGATCCGTCACGTCGAGGCGGGTCCCCGTCTATTTTGTGGAATCGCCGCACCACGGGCGCACCTATTTCCCAGGCAAGGGGAATGTCACGTCGATTCGCAGGTTTGTCGATCTGCGTGCAGGATTGCCGGAATCCCGTTTCGAGTTCGTTGCGGGATTTTCCAGAGAATGAGAACAGGCGGGACGGACGGTCCGGGGGGCCGTCTGACGTCCGGGTGGGTACGAGCCCCGGCATCCCGTTGTACGTGCAGGTCACTGCCCTGTCATCAGGCGGGCGTGGGACCGGCCGGCCGCCGGGCCGGCGCGGTGAACCGACGTCTCGCCATGCCCCCGAAACGGTGTCGGATGGTTCCGAAAAGCCCAACTCGAAATTCTGCGCCGGCTCTTTCGAATACGCTGCGCGACTGCTTCAATGCCCACTGATCTCCGGGTGGCCCCGGTATCACCTGTTCAGTGGGAGGGCACGATCAGCAGCACGACGGCCGCCAATCCTTTCGGCGCGGACTTCTGGAGCGGCAACCGGGGCGTGGGCTGGCTCGCCCTGCTCGAACTCGTGATCCTCGTCGCGGTGTTGCTGCGGGTGTTGTCCCGACGGGCGGGCCCGCGCGGTCTGTTCCGCGGGTTCGGGCATCAGGTGGCCGCGACGGGGCGGGCGTTCGCCGCGCCGTTCGTCGCCTGGCGGCGGGATCGCCGCGGGGTCGCGGTGCTGGCCCGGCATCTGGGCGCGGCGGAGACCTTCGAACGCGCCACGCGGGCGCTGGGCGCGGCTCGGGCGGCGGGGGCACGGCCGTGGGCGGTGGTGTTGATGGGCGAGCGCGTGGCGGTACGGCTCGCGGCGGTCCGCGCGCCGAAGGTCGCGGAACCCTGGGTGGTGGACCCGGACGACGCGCTGATGTGGACGGCCGCGGTGGCCGATCTGGGTGTGCCCGAGCCGACGGAGGTCGAGCCGCTGCCGATCGTGGTCGGGTTGATCGGGAGCGATGTGGTCCTGCTGGATGCGGCGGCGGTGGGGCCGGTGGTCACGGTGAGCGGGGACCGGGCGGGCACCGATCTGGGCCATGCGTTGACCGCGCAGCTCGTTCGGCGGTTGCCCTCGGGTGTGGTGGGCGTGGCTCACGGTGTGCATCCGGGGTTCGCCGGGCGGTCGGCGGCCCAACTGGCCGCCGATCCGGCGGTACGCGTTTTGGTGTGCGCGGAGCCCGCTCCGGAGGCGGCGGCGGGTGAACGAGCGGCGTTGGCGGCGCGGCCGGGGCGTACGGTGCTCGTCCTCGGGGAGGTGCGGGGGCGGCGGCTGAGCCTGCGTCCGGACGCCTTCGGGGTGTTGCCGGCCGCGGACGGCCTGGGCCCGGTCGAAACGGCCGGCCTGGCGCGGGCGGTGGCCCGCGTGATCCGGTCGGGGCGCCCGGCGGGGCCGACGGTGAACCCGCCGAGCACGACGCCGCCGACGGCGGACACGGCCGGGCCGGTGCCGGGGGTCGTGGGCGGAACGGGTGCGGGGCGGACGGGAGTTGCGGACGCCGCGCCCGTGCGGGTCGGTGCGGGAGCTTCGTCCCGAAACGGCACGGATGCCGGCGACGGCGTGCCGGACGGGGCGGACGGTGTGATCGCGCCCATTGGCGGACGCGGTGCGGCCGGCTTGGGAGACGGTACGGCCGGCGCCGGCGGGGCCGGCCGCGTCGGCGATGCGGTCACGGTCGGTGCGGTCGGCGAGCGGACCGGCGGTGACCCGGCCGCCGGCTCGGGTGTGGGCCGTGACGGTGGCCCGGTCGGGCATGCCGCTGCGGCGGTGGAGCGGGGCGGGGCGGAGTCCGTCGGCGGGCGGCGCGGATCCGCCGGGCGTGGTTCCGGCTCGGCGGACGGCGTGGGCGACGGGCGGGTGAGTACGCGGGCCTCCTCGGACGGAGCCGCCACGGCTGCCGCGTCCCCATCGGGTCATGCGGGTGCCCGCGCGTCCAGGAGCGCTTCGGCCTCGGCCGCCCCGTCCGCGTCCGGCCCTGCGGGTGCCGGGGCGTCGACGAGCGCGTCGGCGTCCGCGACCGCCGCCGCGAATGCGGGAGTTCCGGGGCGGGCTCGATCGCGCGTGTCGCCGTCGACCGCCGGGCAGCGGCGATCCGACGCCGCTCTCCGCTCCGAAGGCCGGGCCGTGTCGGCCTCCCCCGCACCCGAAGCGACCCACCGCACGACTCCGGCAGCCTCGCAGCGGCACACGATCGCAACTCCCACGGCATCCGCGAGCACGGGATCGCCGACCACGCCGCCAACGCCCGAAAGGACAACGGCCGCGACCACCGCCGGCCGCCGACCCCCGGCTTTCGCCTCGGCGCGCCGCGCCCATCAGCCCGCCGAACCCCCCGCAGCACCCTCGGCAACCACCACACCCGAGCCGCCCGCCCCGCCCACGGCAACCGACGCACCCGCACCGCCCGCAGCACCCTCGGCAACCGCCGGATCCGAGCCGCCCGTAGCGCCCATACCAACCGGCGCGTCCCAATCGCCCGTTGTGTCCGCGCCGACCACCACCTCCGAGCCCCCCGTCACGTCCGACGGGCTCGGGGCGGACGAGTCCGCCGCCCCGCCCATCAACCCCGCCCGGCCGTGACCGTCGTCCGTGTGCTTCTGGAGGCGATCCCATGCGATTGACCATCACCGTGTCCGAACCCGCGCGGGCGCGGCGGGAGTCGATCCTGGTCGACGCGCCGGCCGAGAGCACCGTCCGGGATCTGCTCGAACACCTCGCCGACACGCACGACCTGGGCGCGCCCGGGTTGCCCTGCCGGCTCGCGGACACCGTGCTCGACCCCGACGAGCCCCTGTCGGCCTGCGGCATCCGCGAGGGCGGCGAACTCACGCTCGGGGCGGCCCCCGCCGAGCCGCCCCCGTGCCCCGATCCGCCCCTCGTCGAGCTGCACCTCGCGGCGGGGCCCGGGGCCGGGCGGATCTGGCCGCTGCCGATGGGTACCTACGACATCGGCTCAGCCCCGGAATGCGCGATCCGGATCGACGAACCCGGCGTACCGGCGCACGGCATCCGGGTCACGGTCGGCCCGAACGGCAAGGTGCGGGTCGCCGCGCCGGCCGGGAGCGAGATCCGGCTCGGGCGGGTGTACCGGACCAAGGAGGACACGCCCGCGCGGCCGGTCGACCCCAAGGAGAAGGAGTTCGCCGACGAGCCGCCGCCGGACCCGGAGGCGCCGATCGTCGACGAGGTCGCCTGGGACCTCGGCGTGGGCCTGACCGTGGGCCCGGTACTGCTGCGCCCAGCCGCGCCGTTCGACGCGGGCGCGGACATCGTGCCCTCGGCCGACGGCGCGGGCCTCGACTTCAACCGGCCGCCGCGCATCGTGGAGCCGGTCCAGGGCGGCCGGTTCCGGATCCCGACCCGCCCGCGCGGCTCGTTCCGGCAGCCCTTCCCCATGCTGGTCACGCTCGCGCCGATGTTGCTCGGGCTGGTCATGGTCAAGGTCTTCCACTCGTACTTCTTCCTGATCTTCGCGATCTTCAGCCCGATCATGGCGTTGGCCAACTGGATCTCCTCGCGGCGCAGCGGGCGCAAGCAGTTCGTCAAGGACCTGGCCGCCTACCGGGTGCGCAAGGCGGAGGTGCTGGCCGAGGTGGCCGCGAGTACGGAGGTGGAGCGCCGGGGACGGGTGGACGCGATCCCGGACCCGTCGACGACCGGTCTGTTCGCCACCGGCCCGGGGCAGCGGTTGTGGGAGCGGCGCCGGGTCGATCCGGATCATCTGGTGTTGCGCGTCGGCACGTCGGCGCACACGTCGCTGAACGAGGTCGAGGATCCCGATTCGCAGTCGTTGGAGCGGCGCGCGTCGTGGACGGTGCCGGACGTGCCGACGGCGGTGGATCTGCCGCAGCAGGGTGTACTCGGCGTGGCGGGGCCCGGTGGGCCGGCGTTGCGGATGGCCGGGTGGCTGGTCGCGCAGGCGGCGATCCTGCACAGTCCTCGCGATGTGCAGGTGCGGTTGCTCACCGGGGCGGCGGGGGCCGAGGAGTGGGGGTGGCTGGCCTGGTTGCCGCATGCGCGCGGCACGGTGCCCGGCGGGCCCGAGGTGTTGCTCGGCAGCGATCCGGAGACGATCGCGGCACGGGTCGCGGAGTTGGTCCAGGTGGTACGGGCGCGCCGCGCCGCCGCCGAGACGTTGTTGCGCAACGCGGTGTTCGCCGAGCCGGACATCGTGCTGGTCGTGGACGGCGCCCGGCGGTTGCGGGAGATCCCGGGCATGACGCAGGTATTGCAGGAGGGCCCGCAGGTACGAGTGTTCTCGATCTGCGTGGACACCGAGGAGCGTTTCCTGCCGCAGGAGTGCACGGCGGTGATCGGCCTCGCCGACGCGGGGCAGGGGCGTGGTCCGGTCGCGACGTTGCGCCGGCACGGGACGCCGACGGTCGCCGATGTGCGGCCGGATCTGCCGACGCCGGCGTGGTGCGAGTCGGTCGCGCGGGCGTTGGCGCCGGTGCGGGACGTGACCTCGCCGGACGAGGGTGCGCTGCCGGATCGGGTGTTGTTGCCGCAGTTGTTGGCGCTGGATCCGCCGGACCCGGCGACGATCGGCGAGCGTTGGCGGCGGCGACCCGCGTCCACGCGGGCGTTCCTGGGCGCGGGCTACGACGGTCCGGTCTCCTTCGACCTGGTCCTCGACGGTCCGCACGCGTTGATCGCGGGCACCACGGGGTCGGGCAAGTCGGAGCTGTTGCAGTCGTTCGTGGCCGCGCTGGCGGCGGCGAACCGACCGGACGAGTTGACCTTCGTGCTGGTCGACTACAAGGGCGGCTCCGCGTTCAAGGACTGCGTCGAACTCCCGCACACGCTCGGCATGGTCACCGATCTCGACGCGCAGCTGGTGCATCGGGCGATGGCCTCGCTCGGTGCCGAACTGACGCGGCGCGAACTGCTGTTGGCGATGGTGGGGGCGAAGGACCACGCGGAGTATCGGGGCAAGCGCATGCGGGACGCGCAGTTGCCCGCGCTGCCGCGGCTGTTGTTGATCGTGGACGAGTTCGCCACGCTGGTGCGCGAGGTGCCGGACTTCATCCCGGGTCTGGTCGGGATCGCCCAGCGCGGTCGTTCGCTGGGGATCCACATGGTGCTCGCCACGCAGCGTCCGGCCGGGGTGATCACGGCGGACATCCGGGCCAACACGAATCTGCGAATCGCGTTGCGGGTGACCGACGCCGGGGAGAGTTCGGACGTGATCGACACCAAGGACGCGGTGGCGATCTCCTCGTCCACGCCGGGGCGGGCACTGGCCCGGACCTCGCACCACACGGTGATCCCGTTCCAGACGGCGTACGCGGGCACCGAACGGGTGGACACCAAGGCCGATCCCGACACGGTCCGGGCGCTGCCCGCCGCGGTGGAGCCGGTACGGCCGCAGACCTCGGTGTTGTCCTGGAGCCGGTTGGGTCGACCGCGTCCGCCCGCCGTCGAGGTGGACCCCGAGCCGCAACCACAGCCGGGTGACGCCGAACCGACCACCGACCTCAAGGAGTTGGTCACCGCGATCTCGGCGGCGGCCGCGGCGCTGCCGGACTTCGTCAAGCCGCCGAGCCCGTGGCTGGACCCGCTGCCGCATCGGGTGCTGCCGGCGGATCTGCCGCCGGCCGCGCCGGGTGCCGAACGGCCGCCCGGCGCGCTGGAGCCGGTGGCGTGGGCGATGGAGGACGTACCGCATCTCCAGGCGCGCAAGCCGGTGCTGCTCGATCCGAGCACGTTCGGCCACCTGTTCGTGGTGGGCGCCCCGCGCACCGGGCGCAGCCAGTTGTTGCGCACGATGGCGGCGGCGCTGGCCCGGCGGCACTCGTGCGGTGTGGTGCACATCCAGGCGATCGACGCGGGAGGTGGGGCGTTGGCCGCGCTGGCCGATCTGCCGCACTGCGGCACGGTGGTGCCGCGCAACGACCTGAGCCGGATCGACCGGTTGATCTCCCGGCTCGGCGAGGAGTTGAGCAGCCGTCAGGAGCTGTTGTCCCGGCAGGCGTGCGCGAATCTGACCGAGTTGCGGGCGAGCGACGCGCGGGGGTGTCCGGCGCATGTGTTCCTGCTGATCGACGGGTGGGATCCGCTGGCGCCGACGTTGTACGAGTACGACGACGGTCGGGTGATGAACGAGGTGGTGCGGTTGTTGCGCGAGGGCGCGGCGGCGGGGATCCATCTGGTGATGACCTCGGAACGCACCTTGATCAACGGGCGGTTGTCCTCGGTCAACGACGACATGGTGCTGTTGCGGCTGGCCGATCGGGCCGAGTATTCGGGTGCGGGGGTACCGCGGACCGCGATCCCGGGGTCGATGCCGCCGGGGCGGATCCTGGTGTCGGGCTCGTGGACGGAGGCGCAGGTGTGCCTGCTCGGCCCGGGTGACAGCGGGCGGGAGCAGGTCGAGGTGCTGCGCCGGATCGCGGCGGACGCGCACGAGCGGGACGCGGGGGTGGATCCGGCGCGGCGGCCGTTCGTGCTGGCGCCGCTGCCCACCTCGATCGGCTTCGCCGAGGCGTACGAGGCGGTGAGCGAGGAGCAACGCCGCCCGCTGTGGGGGCTGTTGGGGATCGGCGGCGACGCGGTGGGCGCGGTCGGCGCGGATTTCGCCGACGCGCAGCACACGTTCGCGGTGGTCGGGCCGCCGGGCAGTGGGCGCAGCAACACGCTCGCGACGATGGCGGTGTCGCTGCTGGCGAGCGGGACTCGGGTGGTGGCGATCACACCGCGCGATTCGCCGCTGCGCCTGTTGCGGGCGCATCCGCTGGTGACGCTGGTGGAGGGGGCCGACTCGGACGGGTCGCGGACCTCGGCGGCGGTGGCGGAACTGGCGGGGCCCGCGGTGGTGTTGATCGACGACGCGGATCTGCTGTCGGAGATGGGGTCGATGGTCGGGTACGCGCTGCGCGATGTGATCGGTTCCGGCCGCGACCGGGGCATCGGGTTGGCGTACGCGGCGACGGCCGAGACGTTGTTGCAGTCGCTCAGCGGGTGGTTGGGCGACGTCCGGCGCAATCGGCAGGGCATTCTGCTGTCGCCGCAGCTCGGTGGGGAGGGTGATCTGATCGGCGCCCGGTTGCCCACCGAGCGGGTTCGGCAGCCGCTGCGGATCGGCCATGCCTGGATCCGGGACCGGAAGGGTTTCCTGGCTCCGGTGCTGGTGCCGGAGACACAACTGCGCCCCGCCGCCGAATGACGGCGGGGGGCGCGGGAGACGGGCGGCGGGGGTGGCCGGGGGGCCAACCCCCGGGGCACCCCGGGCGGGGGAGGGGGGGTGGGCGG
>NZ_JBHTVA010000053.1:0-61705 GCF_042793325.1 Embleya sp. NPDC056575 | reverse complement strand
CCCGTTTTTTTTACCTTTCGCGGTTGGGTGTTCCTGATAAAACACTCCGCCCCCCGGCCTTTTCTGGGGGGGGGCCGGGGTCTTGGGGGGGGGTTGTCCCGGGTGTACCAACAAGGGGCCCCGCCCGGGCCGGGTCAGGTGGTGTGCGCGGGCGGCGGCTTGACGTCCTCGCCGTCGAGGCTGCGCAAGTTGCTCACCACGACCTGGAAGGTGTCGCTGAACTGCTTGATCGAAACCATTGCCTTGTCGAGCGAAGTGGTCAACTCGTCATAGGACTGGGTCATCTGCGGACTCGTCTTCCGCAGATAAAGGCCACCGTCGGGGTTCAGCAATGCCGTCACGACGCCCCGCAGACTCTGCAATGCGTCCTGTGTGCTCTTCGCACTGGTCACCATGTCGGTGGCGACGTGTTCGACCTCGGCGATATTGACATCGACATCCGTGCCGGTGGGAGTGGCCATGTCCATCCTTTTCGTGGTGCGGGAGCGGGGGTGGTGGATTCGGTCAGCCGGACTTCTGCAGCGCCGCTTTCATCGACGAGTCGAGCTTCTGCGCCGCCTCGACAATCTTGTCGAATTGCTGGGAGAAGGTGATGATGTTGAGGATCGCCTTTTCCAGGTCCGCGCTCAGCGTCTTGTATTTGGTGTTCAGTTCGTCGCTGCTGAGCTTGAGCCACAAGCCGGAGCCGGGCTTCAGCAGTGCGTCCACCTTTCCCTGGAGTCGGCGAATCTCCAGGACCGCCGCGTCGGACACCTTCTTCATTTCCAGCTGGGCGGTGTGCACCTGGTCGTAGGTAATCTTGAAATCGCTCGCCATGGAGAAATCCTCACTGCGCCGTGATGATGTTTCGAAAATGCCGCGCGAACCGGTGCGGACGTGTGCGGATGGGTGCGGATGGGTGCGGACGTGTGTCGGGCTACCTCCGGTCCCGGCCGCCGCCACCGATCGGCGGTCGGTACGGGGGCTCTTTGACGACCTTGGTCCACGGGGACTCGGGGTCCTTGATGTTCGGGTTGGTATAGACCGTGGTGCCGTCTTTGTCGGTGATCGTCCTGGTGCCCCGGCCGGCCCCGTCCACCTCGACCTTCTCGGTGCTCACCGAGCCGTCCCGACCTGTGGTGACGGTGTTGTAGGCACCGTTGTCACCGTAGGTGGTGTGCTCGGTGTAGGTGGTTCCGTGGTCGGTGATGGTCACCGTCTGCTCGGTGACGTTGTAGTTGCCGTCGACCTTGACCGTGACGTCGGTGGTGACGCCGTTCTTGTCGGTGTTCGTGTAGTGCAGGGGTGGTTGGTCGCTCGGTTTCTCCGGCGCCGTCTCACCCTCCTTGGGCTTTCCGTCCGGGTGCGTCTTGAGCCATTCGTCCCAGGCTTTCTTCTGCTGGATCCAGCGGTCCAGCGGATTACGTCCCGGCGTTGCCGCGAATTGTGCCGCGACGCCGTCGTCCCACGCTTCCGCGCCGTCCGCGACATAACCGAGGAGTTTCGACAGCGCGCCCAATCCGTCGACCGCCTTGCCCATGGGTGCGGACCACGCGGTATAGAAGGAACCGAGTGGGGCGGCCACGCCGCCGATGTCCGCGGCCGGGATAGTACCGTATTGGCCGGGCACCTGGCTGCCATAGGTACGGAACTTCGCCGCGTCCTCCTTGAACGTATTGGCGAGCAGCGTCAGCGCGCTCGCCATTTTGCGAAGCTCGGTGTAATCGAGGGAAATATCGGGCAAAGCGAACTCCATTCGACAGATCGGCGTCGGGTTCGGTCCCGCACCGCGCCCGAACACTGGCGCCGCGTCTCATCATCGGCCAAGATTGCCGGAGAATAAAGAGCCGCAGCGACCCGTCCCGATATCGCCGATGCGCTGCACCGCCGTCACGAGAGCATCGACATCCGACGCGATCGAACTTCCGCCCGGGGGGCCCATGCCACGCAATGTCGATACCACGACGTTGAAAAAGCTGGGGTACACGGTCGATCAGACGCCGGGTGATCCCGACTCGATCCGGGACGCCTCGCTGTATCTGGCCGCGTTGGCCAAGAAGGCATCCGACGCCTCGCTCAAACTCGCCGGGCTGGTCCAGGACGACGCGAACGCGCCGCTGATGGGCGAGGCCGCCACCGAGTTGCGGAGCCACGTCAAGGACCAGTTGAAGCTGTTCGTGGACAGGCTGGCCCAGGCCACCCAGATCGCGAGCACCGCGCTGTCCACCTACGGGACGGACCTGCTCGCGGCCCAGCAAAAGGGTCAGGAGGCGCTGAACGCGGCGGCCCCGCTGCCCGAGGGCGACCCTGGCCTGGCGGCGGCGAAGTCGACCATGGCCACGGCCAGGACGATGTATCTGGAGGCGGTGGAGAAGGCCCGCAAGGCACTGGCTCCCGCGACCGCGCTCAAGACCAGCCCGAAGACGGTGGCCGAGGAGTTCTGGGACTTCTTCAAGATCTTCACCATCGTGCTGACCGTGCTCGGCGTGCTCTTCGGCGGACCGCTGGGGCTGCTGGCCTTCGGCGCCAACCTGGTCGTACTGGGCAAGACCATCGCGGACTTCGCCAACGGCAAGGCCACCGGGCTCGAACTGTTCCTGAACATCCTGGGCGTGCTGTTCCCCTCCACCAAGGCCCTGCTGCCGGCGCTGCTCAGCGGCCTGAAGAACCTCCTGGTGGGTTTGGGCAAGGGCGCGGTCAACCTGTTCAAGGGCGCCGGCAACCTGCTGTCACTGCTGAGCACCGGCCTCAAGGGATTCAACCTGTCCGGCTGGCGGTTCGCGCTCGCGTACGCGGGTCTGCTCACCGGCGCGCTCGCGTTCAAGGGCGGGGTGCTGGTCGGCAAGCTGCTGGTGTTGCCGTTCAAGGCGATCGTGTGGGTGGGCAAGACCGCATGGGCGGTGGGCAAGAAGGGCTTCGCCGAACTCAAGGGCTGGGGTTCGCTCGGCATCCTGCTGCCGGTGGCCGGCGACGAGATCGCCAAGCTGGGGCTGGCGCGGGCGCTGAAGATCGGCTTCTGGGAGCGCGGAGTCCTGGGCAGCCAGAAGGACTTCATCCGAGCCGGGCTGGCCGTGCCGCCGGCCGCGGCCGGGACCGCGGGCAAGATCGGCGGACACGGCCTGGACACATTGCCGATGCCGCCGGGGCTCGGCGCGGGCCGGGACCTGTCCTCGTTCACCGGCTTCGGGCTGCACGACATGCCCAGGCTCGGCAGCTCGTTCGACACCGCCGTGTTCGTGCCGGCCGCGAGCGGGCTGTACACCGCGCACCACGGGCTCGGCGTGTACAGCTTCGGCAACACCCTGCTCGGGCACGAGGGCCTGCACACGCTCGGCACCACGATCGGGCACGGCGTCACGCCGCAACTCCAGTGGAACTCGCTGCACGACGTGCTGAATCAGGCCGTGGGCGGGACGTCCGCGCTGCACGGCCTGGACGTGGGCGCCCTGTCGCCGCACACGCTCGGCGGCGCGGTGGAGAGCACCCAGTCGTTCGCGAAGAGCGCGATCGGTGTCGGCGAGGAGGTGCGGATGACGCCGCTGCCGGAGATCCGCCGACTGACCCACGGCGACACCACGCTGACCACGTCCGGCATGGACCGGTTCGTGGCGACGCACACCGACGCGCTCACGAACAAGGCCACGGTGGCGAACGCGGCGCCGGCGCCGACCCTGCCGAACGCGGTACACGCGCCGGGCGCGCCGACGTCGCCGCACGCGCCGAACCCCGTGCGGACGGCGGGTTCGGTACACACGCCGAACGCGGGGGCCGGCGTCGGTGCGGGTGCGGGTACGGTCAAGGTCGACGTCTTCGACCTGCTCGCACCGGGTGCGGGCAAGGGCGGCTCGACCCCGCCGCCGCCCCCTTCCGTGCCGCCGGCCACCCCGATCGGGTCGGGTGCGTCCGCCCTGCACCAGGACAACGCGCTCAACCTGCTCGCCGGCGGGTCCCGCACCGGCGATCAACTCCCCGCCGCCTCCGCCCGCTTCACCCCGGTCGACCTGGCCGGCGGCACGTCCGCCGGTGCCCTGCGGCCGGACCTGGCGGGCGGACGGCAGGCGATCGACACGGTGTCGGCGCTGGTCGGCGAGAAGATCCCGATGCGGGCCGACCCGCCGCCGGTCGGCCACACTCCCCCGCCGCCGGCCACACCGACCACCCCGCTCCCGCCGCCCGTCGTGCTCGGCCGCGAACCGCTGCCGCCGAACGCGCTTGCGAACTTCGGCGCGGAACAGCGCACAGTCGTCGCCAAGGCGCTGGACGACGTGGCGACCGGACCGGGTCCGGGCGGCAAGTCCACGCAGGGGCTGCCCGGTTCGCGGTTCGAGGCGTGGCACGACTACTCCCGTGCCAAGCAGGCGTTCGACCGGGCCGCGACCGCCGAGCAGGGGCTGCGGACCCGACTGCTCACCGGCGACACCAGTTCCGGAACGGTGCGGGCCCGACTGATGGTCGCCACCGCGGAGCGGGCCAACGCCCGTCTGGCCCTGGAGGATGCCACCACGGCGTTGAAGGCGTGGGGCGTGGATCCCGTGCACGCGGCCCCCGCGGTCGCCGAGGCGATGTCGAAGCTGCGCGGGTTGCCCGGCGGGATGACGCCGGTGGAGCACGTTCTCGACGCACGGGTACGGGTGCCCGACTCGTGGCCGCAGGGCGGCGGCACGGTCGGACACAACGATCGTGTCGTGCACATGTTCCGCGCCGGGGACACGGTCGACCACTTCGAGGTGCTGGGTGCGATGGGCCCGGGTGGGACACGGCCGCTGCTGCACGACGGCTACCTCCTGCCCGACGGCACCTACCAGGTGTTCCGTGGGGAGTTCCGGGCCGACAGCCCTTTCGAGATCTGGGCGGACACCGGCGGCACGCGCCTGGCCACCGGCGAGCTTCGCGGCGGGGGACCCAATTTCACGGTCACCACGGCTCACGGCGACTTCCGGATCTGGGGGCCTCGCGGCGCCGACGGCGTCCACCCGCTGCTCGCCGACGCGCGGCTTCTGGACGACGGGACCTTCCGGGTCACCGATGGCGCGCCGGGCGACCGCAACGGCTTCGAGATCTGGGCGCACGCGGACGAGCAGGTGCTCAGGACCGGGTATCCGGGACCGGACGGGACGTTCCACGTCCACGAGGGCCCTCGCGGCAGCAGCGACGACTTCGGCATCTGGGGGCCCCGCGACCCCGACACCGGCATCCATCCGGTCCTGGGCGAGGCGCACCGCCTGCCGGACGGCACCTGGCGGGTCGAGAACCCGGCGAACCGTCCTGCGGGCGATTTCCGGATCCTGGGACCGCGCGGCGCGGACGGCGCCCACCGGGTCCTGCGCGACGTGCACGTGCCGGGCAACGGCACGCATCACGTCTACGACGGGCCCCCGACCGACCCCGGACGCAACTTCGAGATCCGCTCCGCCGCCGACGACACGCTGCTCGGGTATGCCGAATTCCGGCCGGGCAGCGGCGACTTCCACGTCACCAACGTCGGCGACAATCACTTCCGGACCTGGGGACCCCGCGACCCCGACACCGGTGCCCACTCCCTCCTTCGGGATGCCCGCGCCCAACCCGACGGCACGTATCACGTCTATGCCGGCCCCCACTCCACCCCCGGGCAGAGCTTCGAGATCTGGTCCGATACCAACGGCACCGTCCTCAAACACGCCCGATACCGCGCGGCCACCGGCGACTTCCACGTCACGAACACCGGCAACGAGCACTTTCAGACCTGGGGGCCCCGGGACCCCGACACCGGTGTGCATCCGGTGCGCGAGGACGGGTACGCGCTCGGCGGGGATCGTTTCCAGGTGTTCGAGGGGCCGCGCGGGAGCGCCGAGCGGTTCCGGATCCATGGGCCGGCCGACGCGAACGGTGTCCGGCCGCCGGCCACGCGGCACGGGTACGCGCTGGGCGACGGCACCTGGCAGGTGTACGAAGGGGCCGCACACGGTCGGTTGGACGACTTCCGGGTCTGGGACGCGGACAACGCCCCGCTCCGGACCGGAACCCGCATTCGGGCCACGGAGCGTTTCCGGGTCACCAACGACGGCGACGACCACTTCCAGATCTGGGGACCACGGGGGGTGGACGGCGCGGCGCCCGAGGTGTTCAAGGACGCTCGCCGGCTGACCGATCGGCGATACCAGGTCTTCGAGGGTGCGCCCACGGCCGGCAACCGCGACTTCGAGGTGTGGGCGAACGATTCCTTCCGGATCGACCAAAACGGCGCCGTGCACGGCGGGAAGGTCACGCACGTCGGGGAACGGGTCGGCGAGACCGCCCACTTCCGGGTCACCGATCGGCTCCGCGGCACCTGGGAGAAGTGGGACAGCGCCGACCTGGCGAACCATCGGCTGCTCGAATACCCGGTGAACGGCCCCATCCCGGGAGTCGTTCGGCGGATCGATCACACGAACGGCACCTGGCAGGACGTACGCCCCCCGAACGCCCCGCTCGGCCACGACCTCGGCTGGGAGCACATGCCCTTCCGCAAGGGCACCGTCGAGCAGTGGCCCGCCGGGCCGAACGGCGAGTACAAGGGCATCCGCACACTCACCGACGGCAACGGCACCATCGTGTACACCCGCGACCCGTCGGTCGTCGACGGCCACTGGATCGAGGCGATGCGCGACCACGCCGGCAAGTGGCGGTGGGTGGACAAGACCGCCGAGGGCCGCACGATCGCCACCGGCCGGCGATACGTGCGCTGGGACACCACCGCGTACGACGTGATCGACGGCGTCTTCGACCTCAACGCCCGTCACCTGTTCGGCGGCAAGGTCCGGGACCTCTTCCCGCAGCTCGACGGGGGCCGCTTCGTCGCCGAGAAGGGCGGCCTACGGGAGTGGCAGTGGCAAAAGTGGGACGCCGAGGGCGCGCTTCAGGCGAAGGGACGGCTGGAATACCGGGTGGACCCGAACCTGGGCTTCAGGGCCAGGGTCACCGAAGTCCGGCTACCCGACGGCGGGTTCCACCGGCTCACCGACGCCGACCGCCCTCTGGTCGCCTTCGAGCGGTTCGCGCCCGTGCGCGGCAGCATGAAGGGCGACAAGTTCTTCTCCGCGCCCGACAAGGCCCGCGGCACCCGGCAGTTCACGTTCGACGCGAACGCGCAACCGGCGGACCAGTTCAAGTACTCCATCGAGCGCAACTACGTGAACGAGGAGGCGGCCACCTTCGCCAAGTTCGGCGAGACCGAGCTGAAGGTCCGGCGGATCTGGCAACAACGTTTCAACACCCCGTTCTTCCCCGGGCACGTGGACTTCCCCGGCAACCCGGTCACCGGCGACAGTCGGCTGTACCGGTACTGGACCGTCTCGGAGAAGAGTGGCGGGCAGACCACCGCCCGCACGCTGCGCGTGCAGCGTCTGGACGGCACCTGGCAGGACTTCACCGCGAACCGCGAGTTGGTGCGGGAGAGTCGGGTCCTGGCCGACGGGCGCAAGATCGAGTTCACCGCCGACGTCCCGGGGCGCGGCGGTACGTGGCGGGAGGTGGGCGGCACCGGCACCGGGCCGCGCGTCTTCGACGACAACCGGGGCTGGATCGACTACGCCGACGAGGCCCGCACGATCGAGGTCCGCAAGACCATCGACGCCAAGGGCACGGTGCGCGAGTATCCGGGCACCGCGGGCGACGCCGGCGCCTGGGTGGATCGCAACCGCTTCGGCCAACTGGTCGCACGCCGGGACGAGATCGCCGGCGGCTTCCTCGAGGCCCACATGCGCAAGGGACCGGACGGCGAGTTCACCTGGACCAAGCAGGCCGGCCCCGGCAACCCGCCCTTCGAGGGGCCGACCACCGGCACCCGCACCACCAATCGCGCCGGCGCGCAGATGTGGGGTGAGGGGTTCGACGACGCGTTCAAGGACTTCGCCCGGATCGACGGGCGGGACGTACTGGTCTACGAGCGCAAGTCGCTGGCCGACGGCCGTACCGCGATCATCGAGCGAGACGGCGCCGGCAACCACCGGACCACGGTCAGGGGCCGCGACGGCGCCGTCGAGGCGGCCCCCGGCGTCGGCGACGTGCGGCACGTGGACGCCGGCGCGAAGGGGTGGCACGACGAGTTCACCGACGCCGCCGGCAACGTGCACACCCTGCGCGAGGGCCGCGGCGACGCGATCCGCGAGTATCACGTCACCGACGGCAGGGCCGATCCGCGGCACTGGGACGACGTGCGCAACGGCACCAGGATCCGCTCGTACGAGCCGATCACGCACGGTGGGCAGCCGGTCGGCTACCTGGAGAAGGACATCGCCTACCTCCAGCAGCGCATCTACGACGGCGACGGCAACCTCGTGGTCCACCAGGGCCTGTCCACCCGGATCTTCGAGAAGACGCAGGCCCCGGACCCGAGCCTGGTCAATCGGATCGAGTCCAAGCTGCACCCCGACAAGGCCCTGGCGAAGGGCGTCGACTCGCGGTTCAAACTGGTCGGGCGCGGGGTGGACCATCCCGGCGCGCTGAACGACTTCCGCGGCTACAACCGGGCCCTGGCGGACACCAACCGGCGGCACTGGGGTGCGTACGACCGGGTCACCGGCTCGGCGGAGTGGACCTTCGAGCAGAAGGTGTGGACCAAGGTCGGCATGGAGTTCATGCAGGACTTCGGCTTCTCCGTGCTGGCCGGCATGATCACGGAGTGGATCAACGACGGGAGCATCTCCGGTGCCGACTGGGGGAAGATCTTCCTCAACTCGGCGGTCTCCGCGTCGTTCGCCGGTCTGATGGCCCGCTTCCACGAACTCAAGCTGAAGCCCGGGTCGTTCTCCCCCAAGCAGTTCAAGGACGGGCTCACCGCCAACGACTTCGGCAAGCCCTTCAACACGAACCCCTACTTCGGCGACAACTGGAAGACCGACTGGTCCAACTTCGACACCGCGTTGCGCTGGCGCTCGGGGATGTACAAGTACAGCCTGGGACTTGCGGTCAACCCGATCGTCGCGTTCGTCAACGGGTCGATCAACGCCGCGGTGTTCGGCGACAAGAACGGCGTCAAGCACTACGGCCTGGACGCGCTGAAGTTCGGCGGGGTCGCGGCGCTCGGCTCGCTGGCCGGTTCGGCGTTCGGGCCGGGGGCGTTCAAGTTCGCCTACGACGCCTATGCGGCGGGGCGGTTCTGGCGCAAGTCCGGGATCCTGGACCTCGGTATCAAGTTCGGTGAGAAGTTGATCGACGCCCAGCTCAACAAGCTCTTCCAGAAGGCGCTCGGGCTGAACGAGAAGTATCTCTACCCGCCCACGCCCGAGAACGGACAAAAGCCGTGAGTGTGTTCGGCAACCGCGGCAATCGCGGCCCCCGCGGCGACCGCCCCCAGCGTGGTGGTCGACCCGTCACCACCGGTCGCACCATCGCGGAACTGATCGGCGCCGCGCCCGACGGCGCCCGGGTCCTGGTCGCCCCCGGCGAGTATCGCGAGCACGTCGTGCTCGATCGCGGCGTGGTCCTGGTCGCCGAACAGGGGCCCGGCAGCGTGCGCCTGACGGGTGATCACGACGTCGCGCTGACCGTCCGCGGCGGGGTCGGCGTCCGGGTCGAGGGGGTGGTCCTGATCGCCGCCGACGCGGCCGCGCCGGCCGTGCGGGTCACCGGCGGCGCCGAGGTCGCCTTCGACGACTGCCGCGTCCTGGGCGGCCGGGTGGAGATCGCCGACACCGCCCGGGTCCGGCTGAACGACTGCCGAATATCGGCCGCCGGGGTGGCCGGGGTGTCGGTGGCCGACGACGCGCGCCTGTCCATGACGGGGTGTCGGATCTGTGCGGTGGACGGCGCGGGTGTGCTCCTGACCGGGTCGGCCACGGTGACCCTCGCCGATTCGGTGGTCACCGAGGCCGGCGTCGGCCTGAACGTGCGGGACACCGCGAGCGTGCAGGTGCGCGGTTGCGCGTTCGTACGCTGCACGCACAACGCCGTGCTGGTGGAGAACGAGGCGACGGCCGGGTTGGACGCCTGCCGCTGCACCGACAGCGGCGAGGACGCCGTACTGGTGCGCTGCGTCGCGAAGTTGACCATGCGGGGCAGTGCGGTCGACCGCGCCGGGGCCTCCGGGGTGGCCGCGATCGGGCAGGCCTCGGCGAACGTGCTGGACTGCCAGATCGTCGGTGCCGCGCTCAGCGGCGCGGTCGCCGACGAGGAGTCCCGCCTCGACCTGGTCGGCGGCCTGATCCGGGCCACCGGCGCCAACGGCGTCTTCGCCCGCGGGTCGGCCCGGGTCGGCCTGGACGGCGTCGTGATCGCCGACACCGCGTTCACCGCCGTACACCTGGACGAGCACGCGCACGGCGAACTGGCCGCCGTCGTGCTCGGCCCGACCCCCGAACACGGCCTGTGCGTGGCGGGCGCGGCGGGCGTGACCGCGACCGGCCTGCTGGTGCGCGCCGCCGAGATGACCGGGATCCACCTCGGCGGCACCGGCACCGCCCGGCTGCACGCGTGCGCGGCGCACCGCTGCGGGATCGGGCTGCGCGTGGACGAGGGGACCGACGCGGAGGTCGAGGACGCCACGTTCGCCGCCACCGGGCGGGCCGGGATCGAGGTGGGACCGCACGCCCGGCCGACGCTGCGCCGGGTGCGGGTCGCCCGCGCCGGCACCGCCGGGGTGGTCGTGCACGAACGCGCGGTGCCCGTCCTGGAGGACTGCGCGGTCACGGACAGTGCGGGTTCGGCGATGGTGGTGTGGACGGACGCGGCGCCCGTGGTCCGGGCCGGCGCGCTGACCGGCGCGGGCAAGAACGGGGTGTACCTCAAGGGCGGCGCCGGCGGCGAGTTCACCGACTGTGTGCTGGGCGGCTCGGCCTATCCGGCGGTCTACGTGGCCGCCGGCGCGGTGCCCGTGCTGCGCGCGTGCACGTTCCGGGACTGCCCGGGCGACGCGACCATCGAGGATCCGGAGCAGACCTCGGCGGTGTTCACGGACTGCGTGGCCCACGGGGTCGCCGAGGTCCTGGTGTCCGGCCGGGGCACAGCGCTGCCGGCGGGCCCGAACGGCCTCGCCGAGGGCTCCGGCGCGGCGGACGACACGGACCGGGCACCGGCGGATCTGGACACACTGCTCGCCGAGTTGCACGAATTGGTCGGGTTGGCCCGGGTAAAGCACGATGTGGCCACCCTGGTGCAGTTGATGCAGCTGGTCCGCCGCCGCGAGGAGGCGGGGCTGACCCCGCCGCCGCTGAGTCGACACCTGGTGTTCGCCGGCAATCCGGGTACCGGCAAGACCACCGTGGCACGTTTGTACGGGCGGATCCTGGCCGCGCTCGGCATGCTCTCGCGCGGTCACCTGGTGGAGGCCGATCGCGGTGCGCTGGTCGGCGAGTACGTCGGGCACACCGCACCACGCACGACGGCGATCTTCCGCAAGGCGCTGGGCGGCGTGTTGTTCATCGACGAGGCGTACTCGTTGACGTCGGCGGGCGGCAGCGACTTCGGGCAGGAGGCGATCGCGACACTGGTCAAGCTGATGGAGGATCACCGCGACGACATCGTGGTGATCGTCGCCGGCTACCCGGACGAGATGCATCGTTTCATCGACTCCAACCCGGGTCTGGACTCGCGGTTCAACCGCACCGTGGTGTTCGAGGACTACGCGTCGGCGGATCTGGTGCACATCGTCGAACACCAGGCCGCGGCCTACGAGTACACCCTCGACGAACCGGCACGCGCGGGCCTGTTGGCCTACTTCGACTCGGTTCCGCGCGACCGGCGGTTCGGCAACGGGCGTTCCGCGCGACAGGCCTTCCAGGAGATGACCGAGCGGCATGCCCGACGCGTCTCCGCCATCGCCGAGGTGACCCCCGAGGATCTGGTCTCCCTGCGCGCACCCGACCTCCCCGATCTCGTTCCGGCCGCCGGCGATCCCGCCCGGGCGGCCGAACCGACTCCGAAAGGCTGAACATGGCCGAACCACCCAACCCGAACGCGGACTTCCAGCGCGCGTTCGCCCGCTCGGTGCGCACGCCGATGCGACCGCTGCGGCCCGGCCGCCGGGTCTGGGCCGTGAGCCTGGGCATGCCGGTGCTGGCCGCGGCCGGTCTGGCGGCGGTGACCGTCGTCTCCGCGATCGACCTCGGCGGCGACGACGGCGCTCGGCGCAAGCCGGTGGCGCAGGCCGCGCCCATGCAGGACAAGCCCGTGGAGGTGCTGCCGAGCGGCGGCGGGGCGGCGCCGCAGAGCGGTCCGAGCGCCGGGAGCAGCACGGGCGACGCGGCCGGCGACCCCGGCCCGACCGGCGCCGGCACACCCGGCGGCGGTTCGGCGTACCCGCCGGGCTATCCGTACCCGAACGGCGGCTCCCCCGGCGGGGGCGCGTCGGGTGGCGGCGGGTCGGCGGCGGGCGGCTCGACCGGCACGTTCGGCGGCGGCGGTTCGACGCCCGACGCGCGCAACCCGGCCACGGGTTCGCCCGGCGGCGGGGGCGGCACGGCGCCCACGCCCGGTGGCGGCAGCCCGGGCGGATCCGGCAACAAGCCGGCGCCGCCGCCGGTACAGCCCGATTCGTTGGCCCCGAAGCAGACCTTCCTGGGCACCTCGGGCTATGGCTGCGCGAACAACGGCGCGAGCGGTTTCGCCGAGGTCGGCCGCTACGGCGACGGCTCCAAGGGCTGGTACACCGTGGGCAGCGGCGGCTGGAACAAGGACGGCTGCAACGGGAAGTTCGACGCGGTTCCGATGTCGGGGGACAAGAACAAGGACGACGCGAGCGCGCGCGTGTTGTGGTGGTTCGACGTCGGCAACGCCTCCAAGCGCTGCCAGTTGAGCGTGTACGTGCCCTCGGGCAACGGCCGTGACGTGGGCGGGACCCCGGCGCAGTACTTCGTGCTGCGCTCGCGCGACGACGACAAGACCGGTGCCTGGTACGCCCAGTTCCAGGTCAACCAGGTCAACAACAAGGGCCGTTGGGTGAGTGCGGGCACCTTCCCGGTGGCCAACGGCAAGGTCGCGGTGAAGCTGGTCACGCGCGGCGTCGACTGGGGCGGCACCGCGGGTGCGCACCTGGCGGCCGGTCAGGTCCAGGCGAGCTGCACGGGCTGACCCGAAAGCACGGCCGGGCGGCCGGCGGTCTGTGCTCGGCGTCGGGCGCTCGGCGCTCGGCGCTCGGCGCTCGGCCGGGAACGACGATGTCCGTGCTCGATCCCCACGATCGGGCACGGACATTCGTGCGTCTCGGTGTCGCCTCGACCTCAGGACACCTCTTCGGCCAGCGAGTCCCCCGCGTGCCGCTGCGGGGGCAGCAGGCGGGTGGGGTCGACCGGCGAGTGGGTGATCGGCCCGCTCCAGACGATGGGTCTGGGCAGCGGGAACGCGTCGGTGCGCGGGGTACGCACGGGCCCGGGGCGCGGCTGCGTCCCGGGCTCGCCCGCCTCGACCGAGGCCGGCACCGGGAAGCCCGGGTTGACCCCGCCGGCGGCGGTGATCCCGGACGGGCGCAGCAGTACCCCGACGGTGCGCCACAGGATGAGCAGGTCGACCCGCGCGCCGCGATTGCGCACGTACCACAGGTCGTACTCGATGCGTACCGGCCAGCTGAGCGCGTTGCGGCCCTGGACCTGTGCCCAGCCGGTCAGGCCGGGGCGCACGTCGAGTCGGCCGCGCTGGCGCGGGCTGTAGTGCACGACCTGGCTCGGCAGCGTCGGCCGGGGGCCGATGATGCCCATGTCCCCGCGCAACACGTTGATCAGCTGCGGCAGTTCGTCCAGGCTGGTGGTGCGCAGGAGTTGCCCGATCCGGGTGATCCGGGTCGCGTCGGGTTCGTCCGGATATCGCGGGTCGAGCATGGTGCGGAACTTCAGGATCTCGAAATCGCGGCCGTGTAGGCCGCTTCGGGTCTGACGGAACAACGCGGGTCCACCCATGGTCGCGCGGATCATCACGTGGATCGCGAGCAGTACCGGTCCCAGTAGAACCAGTGCCACCGCGGCCACGGTGATGTCGAACAGTCGTCGCATGCCATGCCCCTCCCCTGGTGTGGCGTTGGATTGTGGTGTTCCGCGGGCGCCGGTGGCGTCTCCCTCACCGGCCGGCGCCTTGTGTGTGCCTCACGTCCAGCCCAGGCCGCGGCGTGCGGCCACGGCCCGGTAGGTGTCGATCGAGACGCGGGCCACGCGTCGTTGGTCGAACTCGGCCAACGCGCGGCTCCGGGCCGCGGCGCCGAGTGCGGCGCGCAGGTCCGGTTCGCTGATCAGGCGGTCCATCGCGGCGGCCAGGGAGCGGGACTCCCCGGCCGGCGCGAGCAACAGGTGTTCGCCGTGGGTGCCGATCTCGCGGCAGCCTCGGATGTCGCTGAGCACCATGGGCAGCGCGCACGAGGCGGCCTCCATGGCGGATCGTGAGAAGCCCTCGCGGTGCGAGGGCAGGACGAAGACGTCGAGCGCGTTGTAGACGGCGGGCATGTCGGCGCGCGGGCCGACGAACTCGACGGGCGAGTCGTGCGCGGCCCGGGCGATCGCGTCGGGCTTGTCCGGGTCCTCGGGTCCGATCCAGACGAATCGGGCCTTGCCCGCGAGCAGTCCGGCTGCTTCCACGTATTCGAGGATGCCCTTCTCCGCGACCTGCCGCCCGACTCCGCCGACGAGGAGTTCGTCTTCGGCCACCCCGAGTTCGGCGCGGATCGCGGCGCGGGCGGCGGGATCGGGGCGAAAGCGGGTGAGGTCGGTGCCGTTGCCGACCACGCGCGAGCGCCATCCGGGCACGGCCCGGCGCAGCGTGGCGTGGTCGGTGGCGTTTTGGTACAGCTCGGCGTGCGAGGCGCGGGCGGCCAGGCTCTCGGTGCCGAGGACGAACGCGCGTCGGGCCCACGGGTCGCCGGGGCGGATCCACAGGCCGTGGCAGGTGTTGACCACGACGGGCACGCCGGCGGCGCGGCCGAGCAGGCGGCCGAGCACGCCGGTCTTGGGGTTGTGCGTGTGCAGCACGTCCAGGCGCAACCGGCGCAACGTGCGGACGAGTTCGCCGGCCGCGGCGGCGTCTCGGCGCGGATTCCAGGCGCGGGTGAGCGAGTTCAGCGGGACGTGGGTGACGCCCAGCGCCTCGATCCCGGGCACGTAGGGGCCGGCCGCGCTGATCCCGAAGGTCTCGAAGCCGGCGGCGACGTCCTCTTCCAGTTCGGTGCGAAGCAGCAGCGCCAGGCTCATGTCGACGGTGGTCAGGTGGGCGATCCGCAGTGGGCGCCCGCCCGGGCCGCGTGGCTCACGCATGCGCACCGGCCTTCTTCCCGAGGCCGACCACGGCCGCGTAGGCGCGTTCCTGGCCGAGCCGGCCGCCGAGCTTGGCCCGGAAGAACGCGGGCGGATCGGTGCGCCGGACCGGGACCCGGCGCAGCCGGATCGGGTCGCAGCCGGGCCGGTTGCGGCCGAGCACGCCGGTGGCGGCGCTGCGGAACCGGCAGCGCAGCGCGTGTTCCATGTCCGGGACGGCGACGCCCCACGTGTAGGCGAAGTGCGCGGGGCGGTGGCCGAGTCGGCGTTCGATGTCGTCGGAGGCGTCGTCGAGTTCGGTCGCGGTGAGCGCTTCGGGGCGGGCGTGGCTGCGGGTGTGGTTGCCGATGGTGGCCAGCCCCGAGTCGGCCAGTTCGGCCACCTGGTCCCAGGTCAGCGCGGCGGATCCGCCGCTGGTGCCGGTGGAGCCCTCCCAGCGCATCTCGGCGTCGATGCAGCCGGTCGCCAGGTAGAGGGTGAACGGCAGTTGGCGGGCCCGTAGTTCGGGCCAGGCGTTGGCGTACACGTCGGCGAAGCCGTCGTCGAAGGTGAGCACGATCGACGGGGTGGGGTCGCCGGCCGCGAGGCGGTCCACGGCGGTGTCCAGGGAGACCACGTGCCGGGCCGGCAGCAGGTCGAGCTGGGTGCGGAACGCGTCGGTGGGCAGGTCGAGTTCGTCCCGGGTGCCGCCGCCGACGCGGTGGTAGATGAGCAGGGTGGCGCCGGGCGCGGGGTCGCGGGCGAGGGCGGTGGCGGCCAGGCCGCGCTTGAGGGTGGTGCGCACGCGGTCGCCGCTGATGGCGGTCATCGGGTCAGGTGCCCTTCGGGGTGAGGCGGGTCGGGCCGGTGCGGGCGACCGGCCACGGAACCGGTTCCGGTTCCCGGCGCAGGGGGGTTCCGGGGGTTCCGGCGGGGTCGGGCAGGTACAGGCGCAGGGTTTCGCCGAGGGCGGTGGCCACGCTGCGTGCGGCCTCGTGCAGTTGCCGGTCGCGCGGCAGGGTGCGGTCGGCGCCGAGGGCGGCGACGGTGTGCACGGTCCGGTTCGGGGCCAGGTGTACGAGGGTGTGCGGTTCCTCGCCGACCAGCCACCAGGTCTCGCCGCGGGAGCGGCCGGCGTCGACCGCGTCGGTGCCCCGGTAGCCGCAGGCGAGCGCGATCGCGCGGTTGTCGGCGAGGCCGGCCTCGTGTACCGGGTCCGGTTTGTCGCCGCCCTCGTGCGGATTGATCGCGGGTGGGATCACCGTCTCGGCGACCAGGGTCGGCTCGACCGGGGCGGCTTTGGCGCGGCGTACCCGCAGGTGTTGCTCGACCGACATCCGGGTGGCCCTGGCGAAGCCGCGGGCGGGCAGGGTGACGGCGAGCAGGCGTCGGTCGCGGACTGCTTCGACGTCCCACAGGGCGGGGCGTTCGGGGGCGAGTCGCAACTTCTGCGGGGTGCGGGTGGGCATCAGGTCGACCAGGCGCGGCTCGGTTCCGGCGGGCCAGGGTTCGGCCAGGACGAGTTCCTGGGCCTGCCACTGCACCACGGTGCCGATGCCCAGGGCGGCGAAGCGTTCGTCGTAGGCGGTGGAGTGCCAGGTGGCCACGTCGCCGAGGCGGAACCACAGGTGCATCGCGGCGGGCACGCCGTCCACGCGCAGGATGTACAGCCGGGCCCAGTCGTGGCGCGCGGCGCGGGTGATCAGGTCGCGCCGCGCGTCGGCGGCGGCGGGCTGGAGCGGGCCCTTCCAACTGCGGGCGAACAGGTCGGTGTAGACGGCGAAGCCGGCGTCGAAGTCGTCTTCGCGGGTGCCGGGGCCGCCGATCCGGTCGACGGTCAGGTCCCACTGCGCGCGGACCCGGGTGGCGAAGCGGTGCGCGTAGCGGTCGAAGCTGCGGAAGCGGGCCCGGTGGCCGGCCCAGCCGCCCTCGACGCCGGCGAGCATGTCGCAGGCCTTCTCCCGGGCGTCGACCGTGTAGCCGCAGGCGCGCAGCCCGGCGATCAGGCGGTGCGTCTCGGGGTCCCGGCTGGGCATGCGGTGCAGGCGCAGTTCGCGTACGCCGGTGCGGGCGAGGGCGTCGGCGATCGAGTCGGCGCCGTGCGGCTCGTCGGGGTGTACCACCACGTGGCTGCGGGGGCGGCGGTGTGCGGAGAAGACGCCCCAGCGGTCGGGGCCGATCCGCTCCAGTGGGAGCAGGGCGCGCGGTTGGTCGGCGTCGTCGAGCACGGAGACCACGCGGATGTCGTCCAGTGGGTCGTGGTGGCCGTGCAGGGTGGAGGCGAACCAGGCGTGCGTGTCGAATGGGTCGGCGTGTACGCCCCGCGCGGCGACCAGGCGGTCCCAGGAGCCGGCGAAGGCGGCGTCGATCTCCAGGGGGTGCATCGGGCGTGCCCGCATCAGACCCCCTCGGCCCGGCTGAGCGCGCCGTGCGCTCCGGGTGTTCCGGGGGTCTCGTGTGTTCCGGGGGTTCCGTGCGCTCCGTGCCCTCCGGGTGCCTCGGCGGCGTCGTGCTCGTCGTGTTCCCGGACGCCGTCGTCGGCTTCGGTGACCGGGGCGGCGGCCGCGTGGTCGGCGGCATCGGGGTCGGCGACGCCGTGAGCGAGCGCGGTGTGGTCGGCGGCACCGGGGTCGGGTCCGGTCCAGGTGCGCGGCCAGCGCAGGCGAGGATCGCGCACGGGTACCTCGTCCAGGTAGCGGACGGGCGACGCGAGCAGGTCGGCGAGCATCAGCGCGATCGCCTCCAGGGTGTATGCCGGGTCGTAGCGCACGACCTCGCGCAGGGTGGGCACCGGCTCACCGGTGTCGACCCGGGCCACCGCGAGGGGGCCGGCGCCGATCCGGTACCAGCGGTCGTCCGGTCCCCAGTCGGCCCGCATCTCCTGCGGGCTCCGGCGCGCGCAGGCCACGGTGAGCAGGCGCAAGGTGGACTGGTCCAAGGTCAGTTCGGGGCTGGGTCGGGCCGGTGTCCCGGTCGCCGGTCGCGCCTCCAGCCGGCGGGCGGTGCCGGCGTGGCCGGGCGGGACGGCGCCGACCCGGGCACGCAGCCGGCCCATTCGGGCGCGGGTGGCGATCGGTACGGCGCGCTGCACCTCGCGGGCCCCGCGCAGCAACGGCAGCACCCGGCGCGGCACCCGGGCCGCGCACACGTCGAGCAGCGCCGGTCGTTCGCTGCTGACCCGATCCTTCAGCGGGCTCGCTCCCGGCAGCAGGTCGATAAGCGTCAACCCGCCCTCAGCAAAAGCGAGTTCCTGGGCGCGCCAGTGCACCACGTTGCCCGGCGACAGCAGCGCGGCGGCCGGGTCGTAGGCGACGGTGTGCCAGTGCATCACCGGGCCGATCCGCACGCCGAGGCAGGACGCGATGGCGCGGTCCTCGGCGTAGAGCACGTACAGCCGGGCCAGGCCGCGCTCGTCGAGCGCGCGGGTGAGCAACCGGCGGCGTTCCGGGGCGGCGCCGAGTCGGCCCTTCCAGCTCAGGTCGAACAGCTCTTCGTGGTCGGCGAGTCCGGCCGCGAGCGGTGGGCCGCCGGGGCCGCCGTACGCGACGACCCGCAGCGTCCACAGCCGGCCGGCGCGGCGCGTGGCCTGTCCGACGGCGCTGTCGAAGCCGCGATGGCGGGCCCGGTAGCCGGACCAGCCGTCGGGGGTGGACTCGATCATGTCGGTCATCCGCTCGCGCACGTCCACCGCGTAGCCGGCCTCACGCAGCGCGCCGAGCAGCGCGTGCGTGGCCGGGTCGCGGCTGGGCACGCGGTGCAGCGTCAACTCGCGGATGCCGAGCCGGCGCAGTTCGCCCGCGAGCGCGCCCAGCACGTCGGGGCGTGGTTCGGGGGTGCCGATGACGACACGTGTGCGCTCGCGCTGGCCGCGGCCGAGTTCGTGGGCGCGACCGGTCGAGTCGAGTTCGAGCGGCAGCAGGGCCAGCAGCCGATCTCCGTCGAACACGGCGGGTACACGCACGTGTTCGGCGCGCCGCGGCCGGGTCGCCAACCACGACGACGCCCATGCGTGGGTGTCGAAGACGTCTGCCTGAACCCCCCGTCCCACCACCAATTCGTCCCACGCGCGAGCGAGATCGCCATCGATCTCCTCGGCGCGCAGGGTCGATGCACGATTCATCGCCCGGCCCCCACCTCGCGGTCCCGATGTGAGCAGCATCGGAACGTTTGTGCCCGACCGGCGCCGCCGCCCCCACACGGTCGGGGCCGGGTCGCCCGCCGACCAGATTAGGCCGGATGGGTCACGCGTGAAGGGTGTTTCGCGATCCGTCCACGAGTCGGGGGTGATGTTGCGTGATATCCGACGTTGACGACCTTGCCATGACCTGGCGGGAGTTCGGGCGGATGTTCGGTGTCGGCCGGGCGGACGTTCGGTGTCCGGCTGACGGGAGGTGACCCCGCTGTTACGGTTCCGGCAGCGGGAGCCGAGAGGCTGGGGAACCGCGGGACCGGGGAGGCGCGGGTGGGCGGTTCGAGGGTGGGGACGTTGCGGTCGTCGGTGCGGTCCTCGCTGCGGGGTGGTGGTGACGCGCTGTTGCGGCGGTCGCCGGCGCAGGTGTGGTTCGCGCGCCGGTCCCGGCTGCGGCTGGCCGTGCTCGGGTATCACGGGATCTCCGATCCGGCCGTGTTCGCCGGGCAGTTGGACCGGTTGAAGCGGATCGCCCGGCCGGTGTCGCTGGACGAGGTGGAGGCGGCGCTGGGCGATCGACGCCCGCTGCCCGCCCGGGCGGTGTTGTTGACCTTCGACGACGGCGAGCGCAGCATCCTGGAACAGGGCCTGCCGCTGCTGCGCGAACGCGGCATCCCGGGAGTGGCCTACGTGGTGGCCTCGGCGATCGACTCGCGCTCACCGTTCTGGTGGCACGAGGCGCACCGGTTGGTCGCCGCCGGGGCGCGCGTCGCGGGCGAGCCGGAGCGGTCGCCGAGCGGGTGGGTCGCGTATCTCAAGACCGTGCCGCAGGAGCGCCGTCTGCGCCTGCTCGCCGCGCTGCGCGAGGGGCACGAGCCGGTGCTCGACGAGCAGTTGACCGGCACGGACCTGCGCACCCTGGAGTCGGGTGGGATCCGGGTGGAGAACCACTCGCTCACCCATCCGCTGCTCGACCGCTGCTCCGACACGGACGTGCGGGCCGAAGTGGTCGACGCGCACGAGCGGTTGACCAAGCTGCTGGGCCGGGCGCCGAGTTCGTTCGCGTATCCGAACGGGAACTGGGACGTGCGCGCCGAGCGGTTGCTCGACGAGCTGGGCTACCGTTCGGGCTTCCTGTTCGACCACCGGCTCGGACCCCGGCTGCCCGACCACCCGTTGCGGATCTCCCGCCTGCGGGTCGGCTCGAACACCCGCCCGGATCGGTTCGCCACCATCGTCTCCGGGCTGCATCCGGCCGTGCACGCGTTGCGCGGCGGGCGGTGAGGGGTCGGGTCCGGTTCGGCGTCGGTTTCGAGGTCCGGGGGGGATCGTCGTGCTTGCTCTGCCCACGTTGTCGCGCTCGCCCGAGGAGTTGGCGGCGCTGGTGCCGTCCTGGCGCGCGCTGGTCGCCGCGACGCCCGGGACGTCGTACTTCGCCACGCCCGACTGGGTGCTGGGCTGGACCGAGTCGCTGGGCCGGGAGCAGCCCGGGCGGGTGCTGGTCGCGGTGTGGCGCGCGGACGACGGCGCCGCCGAGGCGGTCGTACCGCTGCTGCGCACCCGTGAGCGGCTGCACCCCCGGCTGCCCGGCGGGGTACCGGTCTGGACCGTGCTGGGCAGCGGGATCGGCGCCGCGGACCACTGCGGCTTCGCCGTCGCGCCGCACCGGCACGAGGACGTACGGGCCTGGCTGGCCACACTCGCCCGGCGGCGCAGCATGCTCTTCCCACACCTGGATCCGGGCACGGGCGATCCGTATCTACCGCCCGGCGCCCGGGAGATCGAGCGCACGGCCTGTCCGGTGATGCCCGCCGACCCCGACGCCCTGGGCTCGGCCCGGCACCGCCAGGGGGTGCGGCGCAAGGCGCGCCGGCTCGCGGCCGACGGCGTCGTCTTCACCTGGGCGGAGCCCGGAGAGCTGACGCCGGAGGTGTTCGACGACCTGCTGCGGCTGCATCGGCTGCGCCGGGACACGATGGGCGCGTCCAGCGCGTTCGACGCCTCCCGGCGTCCGCTGCACGCGGCGCTGGCGGCACGGGCCGAACCCGGGCGCGGGCCGTGCGCGTTGGTGGCGCGGGATCCGGCGGGCGCGGTGGTGGGGGTCCTCTACGGGTTCCTGTGGCAGGACACGTTCGCGTACTACCAGTTGGGTTGGGATCCGGCCTACGCCAAGGCGAGCCTGGGCACGGTGTTGTTCCACGAGACGCTGACCGCGCTGGCCGCGCGCAAGGTGGCCACGTTCGACTTCCTGCGCGGCGCCGAGGAGTTCAAGCATCGGTTCGGCGCGACCGATCGATATGACACGACATGGTTGGTTGCCCGCGGTGCGGCCGGCGCGCTCCTCGGCGCGAAGGCCGCGGCCCGCCGGGCCCGGGATCGCCGGCGGCGACCGGCGCGGGGGGAATCGTGAAGGAGCGGATCAGGCTCGTCCACGTGGTGTGGCGGCTCAGTGTCGGCGGCGGCATCCCGCAGGTGAGCCGCCAGGTGCTCGCCGGGCTCGACCCGGAGCGCTTCGACTGCCACGCGATCAGCGCCCGACCCGCCTGGGAGGAGGACGAACTCGGCGAGTTGGGGCCGAATGTGACGGTGCATTCGCTCGACCACACCGGGCCCGCCGGCCCCCGGGACGAGGTGCGGTTGGGACTGCGGATCGCGGCGAAGGTCAGGGAGTTGCGCCCGGACGTGCTGCACGCGCACAGCGGCACGGCCCGCCTCTCGCTGCCCGCCGCGCTGGCGTGCCCCAGGCTGCCCCGGGTGATGGAGGTGCACGAGCCGTTGAAGGACGGCCTGCACTCGCGGTTGACCAACGGCATCGAGGTCGCCATGGTCAAGGCGGCCGGGTTCCGGCCGTTCGCCCACTCGACCCACGTGCGCGACGCGACGGCGGCGATCGTGCGATGGCGGCCCGAGCGCATCCCGCTGGTCCCGCTGGGGGTGCCGGTCCACGAGCCGGATCCGGCCGCCGGGGCCGCGCTGCGCGCCGAGTTGGGCATCGCGCCCGAGGCGCTCGTGGTGGTCGGGGTGGGCCGCGCCGCGCAGAAGAACATCCCGCTGATGGTGCGGGTCGGCGCCGACGTGGTGCGCAAGCTCGGCGACGCCGGACCGCCGGTGGTGTTCCTGATCATCGGCCGCCAGGAACCGGAGATCCCGGCGCTCATCGAGCGGTTGGGGGTGGGCAAGCACGTGCGGGTGGTGCCGCCGCTGCCGCGGCTGGGCGACGCGTTCGACGCGGCCGACCTGTTCCTGTCCACGTCCCACTACGAGGGCTTCGGCCTCGCGGTCGCCGAGGCGATGGTCGCGGGCGTCCCGGTGGTGGGCACGGCGGTGGGCGGGGTCACCGACGTCGTCGCCGACGGCGTCACCGGGCGCCTGCTGCGCGCGGGCGATCGCGGCGGACTGGTGATGGCCTGCCGCGAGTTGCTCACCGACGCGGACACCCGGGCCCGAATGGGCGCGGCGAGCCGGGAACGGGTCCTGGCCCGCTTCACCCGGCAACACATGCTCGACGGCTTCGCCCGGGTGTACGAACGCGCCGCGCTGCGCCGGAGTTAGGCCCCGCCCGGCGGATCGGACCGGGCCCGGCGGCGAGGGGAACGTCGCCGGGCCCGGCTTCACACGATCGGCGGCCAGTCCCAGTGCGGGACTTCGCGCAGCGGGTGCAGTTCGTCGTCGGTCTCGGCGTGCGAGTTCTGCTTGGCCACGTGGGTACCGAACTCCACATGCGAGCGCAGCGCCTCCCGAAAAGGTTCGTCGGGCGGCAGTTCGGCCTTGTCGGCCGCGGCGAGATACAGGTCGACGAAACGTTGGCGCTGTTCCTCGGAGATCTTCAGGCCGCGATGGACCTCGATCAGATGGGTGAAGCCGCCCATGGTCCGGGTGAAGTCGTTCGGCCCACCGAAGGTTTCGGCGGTGAAGGCGGTCAGATGGTCCACGTGCTCCGGGCGCCCCGCGCCGAACAGGGGTTGCAGGAGCGGGTCGGCCAGGACGTCGCCGTAGAAGATGTCGATGAACCGGCGCAGGCCCTCGTGTCCGCCCGCGTGCTCGAAAAGTGTCTCCATGCCACCTCATCCCAGACCGGGACGAAGCGGCTGTCAACGGCCGGCGCCCGGCCGTCACCGAACCGCTATCCGGGTAGTTCCGCCAGAATGTGCGCGGCCACCGTCGGCCACGTCATCGTCGCCCGCAGTTCCTCGCCCCGCACCACGGCGCGTTTGCGGAACGAGGGGTAGTCGGCGGTCAGTTGGCGCAGCGCGACGACCAGGGCGTCCTCGTCGCCCGGGGGTACGGTCAGGCCCGCGTCGCCGATGATCCAGGGCTGGTTGCCGACCGTGGTGGCCACGCACGGCAGCCCCCGGATCAGACCCTCGATCAGGGCGATCCCGAACGCCTCCATGTGCGTGGGGATGACCACCGCGTCGGCGGCGGCGTACGCGGCGCCCATCGCGGTGTGCGGCACCCGGCCCAGCGCGGTCACCCCGACCGGCAACTCCCCCGCCGGACCGCTGCCGACCAGTGTCAGCCGGTGACGCGGGTCGCGGGCGTGGAGCCGGGCGAAGGCGGCGAGCAGGAGCGGACCGCCCTTGAGCTCCCACTGGGTGCCGACGAACAGCAGCCGGGGCGGATCCGCGCCGCCCGGACCGGGATCGGCATCCGGCGCGGGTTCGGCGTTGGTCCCGGAGCCGACCACGTGCACCCGATCGGCGGCCAGGCCGTACTCGCGCACCAGCACGTCGGCCGTGCTGGGCCCCATCACGAACACCCGGTGCGCGCCCAGCAACAACCGCCGCTCCCGGGCCAACCACCCGTCGGAGTACCGGGATCGATGCACACCGCCGACCGCCGCGCCCTCCAGGCCGACCCGGTCGGTGTACACGCCGTAGCGCACGCCCGGCGGCGGGGTCAGCGCGGGCAGCGTCTGCACGATCAGCACCGGCCGCCCCGGGTCGAGCAGTCCCCGCGAGCGCACCCGGCGGTCCAGCGCCGCCGTCCACGCGCCGGTCTTGGTCCACGGCGTCCCGGGACCGGCCCGCCGCGCCTCGCGTACCGCCCGCAGCCGGGCGGCGGCCAGCCCCGGCGCGCGGGCCAGCGGCATCAGATCGTGCGCGGCCACCTCCGTACGCTCCGCGAGCGCCCGGCACAGCGCGGGCACCGACCCGGAGAAGGCCCCGACGTGCAGCAGTGTCAGCCCTCCCGGCCGGGTCATCGGGCCGAGGCTCCGCGCCCGCCCCGGGTGCGCCGGCGTAGCGCCTGACCGCGCTGCCCGGCCTTGAAGCCGACCAGGCGTCCGCCGACGCGCACCGCCTCGCCGACCCGACCGCGGGCGGGCGGGTGTTCGGCGCGGGCCTGCTCGTACCAGTCGACGAGCCGCAGCGCCTGGCTGTCCAGCGCGAAGCGCTCGCGGACCAGGTCGAGCGACCAGGCGCCGATGCGCTCGCGCTCGGCTCGGTCGCCCAGCAGCGTGGTCAGCTGGCCGACCAGCGCGTCCTGTTCGACGGACACCCGGCCCGCGCCCAGGCCGTAGAACCCGAGACCGTCGAATTCGCCGATCGTCTCGGGCGTGACCGGTTTGCTGAATCCCTGTTCGCCGACCACCACGGTGGGTTTGCCGAAGGCCATCCCGCGCAGCACCGAACTGCCCATGCCCACCACCACGTCGGCCGACGCGTACGCCGGTCGCGGGTCGGCCATCTCACCCGTCAGCACGATGGCGCGCCGACCCAGTTCGGCGTTCGCCGCCGCGGCCCGGGCCTGGAGTTCGCCCTCGATCGAGCCGCCGCCGACCAGCACGAGGCGCAACCCGGGCAACTCCGGGGAGAGCCGGGCCACCGCGTCGACGGTGCGTTCCAGGTGTTCCTGCTTGAGGTGGCGGGCCAGGCGCGAGACCAGCACCACGGTGGGCGCGGGCTTGAGCAGCCCGTGTTCGGCGGCGAAGGCGTCCACGTCGACCTCGGCGTCGGCCCCGTCCGCGATCGGGTGATCGATCGTGGTGTCCACGGGCGGTTCGAGAAGGTGCACGCGGGCACCTTCCAGGCCGCGCACCTCGCCGGTCTCCTCGTACAGGTCGCCGTAGCCGAGGGTGAGCGGCACGCCGGTGCGCGGGAAGTACGGCGGCAGGCTGCCCATCGACATGATCGTGCCCAGCACGGGGGTGCCGCGCGGGACGAACGCACCCAGGAACGCCTCGACCAGCGGCCAGTATTCGTAGGTGTGCACGACGTCGATGCGATGCCGGCGCACCGCCGCCGCGATGGCGCGCGAGACGGCGGGCGAGGGACGTACGTGCGCGCGCTCGGGCAGCGCGAGCAGCGGCAGGCCCGCGGCGGCGACGCGTTGTCGCAGCGGGCCCTGACGGCCCATCACCCACACCTCGTGGCCGAGGTCGCGCACCGCGCGGGCCAGGTCCACCGCGTTGATCGAGCTGCCGCCCAGTTGCATGTCGTGCGGACACACCAGGATGCGCACGGTCGTTCACCCCTCCCAGGTGTGGTCGACGTAGACCGGCGCGGCGAGCACGACCGCGCGCGGCGGGGTGTCCAGTTCGGGGCCGGCCACGTCGAACTGTTTGGCCGGATGCCACGCGGTCAGCGGATGTCCGTCGCCGTCGTAGACGCCGATCCACAGCGCGTAGCGCCCCCGGGGCAGCGGCAGTCGGTCCAGGGTGCATTTGACCCGGGTGCCCGACGGGCCGAACCGCACGTCGCGGCGGGTGGTGAAGACCGGGCTCGCGGTGCCCTCGGTGACGCCGATGTGCACGGTGGCCGAGCCGCGGAAGTCACCGACGAAGTCGGCCTCGACGACCATCGACCGGTTGGTGGTGGGACCGGCGGTGTCCACGCCGCGCACGTCGACGTAGGTGGTGCGGATCGCCTCGTCGGTGCGGGTGCGCGCCTCTGTCTCCTCCTCGACGCTGTCCCGATATCCGCGCAGCGCCTGCCGGATCGGGCCGTCGGTGCGGATCTCGCCCTGCTCCAGCCAGATGCCGCGCGTACAGATCGACTCCACCGACGCCAGGTCGTGCGAGACCAGGACCAGCGTGGTGCCCTGTTCGAGCACCACCCGCATACGATCCAGGCACTTTTGCTGGAACAGCGCGTCGCCGACGGCCAGTACCTCGTCGACGAGCAGCACGTCGGGCTCCAGGAACGCGGCGACCGCGAAGCCCAGGCGCATCTGCATGCCGGAGCTGTACCACTTGACCTGCCGGTCGATCGCCGTGCCCAATTCGGCGAAGTCGACGATGTCGTCGAAGCGTTTGGCCACCTCGGCCCGCTTGAGGCCGAGCAACGAGCCGTACAGGAAGGCGTTCTCACGACCGGTCAGGTCCGGGTGGATACCCGCGCGCACCTCGATCAGCGCACCGACTCGGCCACGCACCTGGAGCCGGCCGGCGTAGGGGTACATCACGCCGGTAAGCATTTTCAGCAGCGTCGACTTGCCCGACCCGTTGGAGCCGATCAGACCGACCGCCTCGCCGGGGTCGATGTGGATGTGGATGTCGCGCAACGCCCAACGCCAGTCGGCCTGGTCGCGGCCGGACAACTTGCGCGCGATACGGCCCAGGTTGTCCCGGAGCAGCATGCGTTGACTGTCCGCGCGAAAGCGTTTCCACAGGTGTTCGGCCTGGATCGTGCCCGGCGCGAGGGTGCCCGGCTTGGCCGGCGCGAGCGTGGTCGACGTGCGGTCAGGCGACATCGGCGATCCCCGCCTCGAGCTTCTTGAAGATCTTGTAGCCGACGACGAGCAGCACGGTCGCCGACGCACCGGCCGCGCCGGTGAGTTCCCAGTCGGGTTGTTGTCCGTACAGGATCGAGCGCCGGTAGCCGTCGATCACCGCGGCGAGCGGGTTGCTGATCACGTAGGGCAACAGCCAGTCCTTGGTGATCTGGTCCATGCCGTAGGCGACCGGGGTGGCGAACATGCCCATCTGCATGAGCAGCGGCAGCACGTGTCGGATGTCGCGGAAGTAGACCACCGCCGCGGACAACACGAGCACCACGCCGAGGGTGACCTCGAATTGGATGAGCAGCAGGATCGGCAGCGCCCACATGGTCGCGGCGGGCGGCGTGGTGTAGGCCGCGAACAACACCACCAGCACGCTCGACGCGATCAGCATGTCGACGGTGGCCACGATCACGGTGGCGAACGGGAAGACCTCGCGCGGGCAGTAGACCTTGTTCAGCAGCGGCCCGTTGGACACCAGCGAGGACGAGCCCTGGGTGACCGAGGACATGAAGAACGTCCACGGGAGCAGACCCAGGTAGCTGAACAGCGGGTAGGGCACATCGTATTTGTGCGCGGTCTCGCTGAGGTTGCCCACCCGCTGGAAGACGACGGTGAACACCAGCATCAGCAGGACGGGCGTGATGATCGCCCAGGCGAAGCCGAGAACGGCTTGTTTGTAGCGGGCCTTGAGGTCGCGCTCGGCCAGGGTGCGGACGAGTTCGCGCGAGTGCCACAACTCCCGGATGCCGCGGAACAGGCTGGTGCGGCGCTTGAAGCGCAGCTCCGGCGGTGGTCCCTTGACCTCAGGGTCGGGCGCCTGGGCGGCGGCGATGCGGCCGGTGCCGCTGCCGACGCCGGCCGTGGGCGCGGCGTGTCGTCCGGCGCCGGTGCGACTGTCGATGGTCGGCGTGGTCGCTCCCCCGTGGCCCGCGAGGGGCGCTCCGTTGACGTGTGTTCGGTGATCGGCGGGTTCGTCGACGCTGCCGCCGGGTCGGGCATGTCGGGCCGCGCGGCCGAGATCGCCGATTCTGCTCATGCCGTCGCCGGGCATGCCGACGGCACCCCCCACAGACTCCCCCACGGACTCCCCCTCCCTGGTTCGACAACAACCTTGGCACATGCGATCTCCCCACGAGTCGCATTCGGCCGTACGGGAATCGGGGCCCACGCCCCGTCCCGAGTCCTGCGTTCGACGCCGAGGCGTCGTCCCGATCCTTCCCTCGACGCCGCGGTGTCAGCGCGTGTGTTCGTCGAGCAACGCGGTCCACGCGTCCACCACGGTCTCCATCGCGTGTCGTTCCAGGCAACGAGCCCTGGCCGCACGCCCCATCGCGTCCCGGTCGGCCAACACCCGGCGGATCGCGGCGACCAGCGGGACCGGATCCCCGGCGCCGGGGCCCACCTCGGCGAGCGCCCCGGTGACCCCGTCCACCACCACGTCGCGAACGAACCCGACATCGGTCGCGGCGGCCGGGATCGCGGTCATGCCCGCCTCGACCAGGACTCCCGGCACACCCTCGCTGGTGCTGGAGAGCACCAGCACGTCGCCGGCGCGGTACACCGGGCCCAGGTCGGCGAGGTTGCCGGTGAAGGTGACCCGCCCCGGGGCGCGGCGCGCGGCCAGCGCCTCCAGGGCCGCGCGCTCGGGGCCCTCGCCGGCCACGAGCAGGTGGTAGTCCGGGAGTTCGGCGTTCTCCGGCGCCGCTTCGACACGCTCCGCGGCTCCTTCCACGAGCTGTGCGAAGGCCTCGATGGCCAGCGCCACCCGCTTCTCCACGGCCAGCGCGCCGACCACGACGAGCACCGTCGCGCCCGGTGGCAGCCCCAACTCGGCGCGCGCCTCGCGCCGATCGGTCGAATCCGGTGGCGGGAACCGCTCCGGACGCCGCCCGTTGGCGATAGCCCGTACCCGACCGGGCGCCAACCGGTAGGTGTGCAGCAGGATTTCCCGACCCGTCGGCGACACCGAGGCGATCGCCGCCGCCCGGCGCAGCAACAGCCCCACCCGCGCCCGGCGCAGCGCGTCGCGCGCCCAGTGCCGGGGGTCGCCGATGTTCACGTAGACGAACGGCGTCCGGGTGCCCGCGAGGGCGATCCCGCACGCGTCCAGCGTGGTCGAGCCGTGCGCGATCACCACGCCCGCGCCCGCCGCCCGTCGGCGCAGTTCGCGCAGCGTGCTCGGGTGCAATCGCCCCGGTCCGAGCACGGGAAAGTCCATCTCCCCGGTGCCGGACAGCGCGACGACCGCCGATGACCGCCCTCGATCGCGCAGCGCCGCGTCCAGATCGTGGGCGAACGCCTGTGAACCCCGTCGTCGGGGGTCGGTTACGACGTGCAGGACCCCACGCCGATCGGTCGTTGTCCCCATGGGGTGACAGGTTGTCACGAATCCGGCCCCGCCGGGGGCGTATCGATGACATGCTCGGCGGTGCGGGGTGGGGGCGTCCCGTGACCGACGGCCGCGTCGGGAGAGCGCGGGGGATGGCAGGGGTGAGGCGAGTGCACGTACTCCAGGTGATCGACAGCGTGGATCGGGTCGGCGGTGCCGAACGCGCGGCGGCGGCGATGGCTCCGGGACTGATCCGGCGCGGCGTCACCCTCGATGTCGCGTATCTCCTGGATCTCGACGGTTTTCAACCGGAGTTGGTCGAGGCGGGCGCGTCGCTGTTCGGGGTGCATCGTGGCTCGCGCGCGGGTTCGGTGCGCGGGTTGGCGCGGGTGATTCGCGATCGCCGGCCGGATCTGGTGCACACGACCCTGTACGAGGCGGACATCGCCGGGCGAATCGCCGCGCTGGCGACCGGTGTTCCGGTGGTGTCGAGCCTGGTCAACACCTCTTACGGGGCGGAGATGCGGACCCAGCCCGGGATTCGGCCGTGGAAGTTGCGCGCCGCTCAGGGTCTGGACGCGGCCAGCGGGCAGGGGGTGCGCCGCTTCCACGCGTTGACCGAGCATGTGGCCGAGGTGATGTCGCGCCGGTTGCGCGTGCGCCGGTCGCGGATCGAGGTGGTGCCGCGCGGGCGCGATCCCGAGGCGCTGGCCGCCGCGCGGGAGCGACGGGCGCACACCCGGGCCGAGTTGGGCCTGGGCGCCGACGTGCCGGTGCTGGTCACCGCGGCCCGGCAGGAATACCAGAAGGGCTTGGACGTGCTGCTGGCGGCGTTCGCGTCGGTGCGCCGCGAGGTGCCGGACGCGGTGCTGCTGCTGGCCGGTCCGCCCGGTGGGCAGACCGCGTCGTTGCGGAAGGCGGCGGCCGGCCTGGCCGGGGATTCCCCGGACGGGGTGGAGCCCGTCCGGTTCCTGGGATATCGCGACGACGTGCCCGATCTGATGGGCGCGGCCGATGTGTTCGTGCTGCCCTCGCGCTGGGAGGGCCTGGGCAGCGTGCTGATCGAGGCGATGGGGGTGGGGACGCCGATCGTCACCAGCGACCTGCCCCCGGTGCGCGAGATCACCGGGGCGGGCGACTGTGCGGCCCTGGTGCCGCCGGATTCGCCCGAGGCGCTGGCGACGGCGTTGGTCTCGGCCCTGACGGAGCGGGAGAAGACCGCGATGCGCGCGGAAGCGGCGTATCGACGTTTCGGCGAGGAGTACACGATCGACAGCGTTTGCGACCGGATGGTCGCGTTCTATGCCCGGGCACTCGGTCCCGGAGCGGGCCGTGACGGGTTGTCAGGTCCGGTGCGGTGACGGCCGCGCGAACACGGCGGGTCGGATCTCGACGGAATCTCCACACTTCCGGCACAGTCGAGGGGTCGTTCGGCACCCCGCGTGCTCTACGTTTGGCCTGCCCCGCGGTCCCATCGCGCGGTGGCACCTCGAACCGGAGGGGGACCGGTGGAAACCTCTAGCTACTTCTCCGTTCTCCAGCGTCGTTGGCCGCTGGTGCTCGCCTGTCTGGCGATCGGACTGCTCGCGGGGCTGATCCTGACCCCTTCGGACCCCAAGGGCACGGGCAATCAGTGGACCGCCTCGGTCAACGTGCTGCCCGCGCCGAACTCGGCGAAGGAGTTCAACCTCGCGCCGGTGCAACTGATGACCGACGGCGGCGAGGTGGCCCGCCGGGTGGCGAAGCGGCTGAACAACCCGGACCCGGCGGTGCTCGCGGCCAAGGTCACCTCGCAGCTGAACCCGAATCTGGGCCTGGTGACCATCTCCGCGAAGGCGCCCGGCCGCAAGACGGCCGAGGACCTGGCGAGCGCGTGGGCCCAGGAGACGGTGGCCGCGTTCGCCGACTCGCAGCGCAAGACCCGGCAGGGCCAGGCCGACAGCATGACCGCCCAGTTGGACAAGCTCAAGGCCGACATCGACGCGCTGGACAAGAACACCACCAAACGCGCCACCCTCCAGGCCGAGTTCGACGCGAAGCGGACCCAGTACACCACCCTCGTGGGGCAGCAGCAGGAGTTGATCAACCCGCTGAACGACCCCAAGATCGAGGTGATGGACGGCCTCAAGAGCACGGCCGACTCCACCACCAGCATCCTGGCGCCGACCTCGCGGCCGTTGCGGATCGCGCTCGCCGCGGCGCTCGGCCTCGCGCTCGGGTTGATCGCCGCGCTCATGGTCGACCGGATGGACGTGCGGCTGCGCGGGCGGATCCAGTTGGAGGACGCGTTCGGCCTCCCGGTGATCGCCGAGGTGCCCAGGGCCCCGCGCCGACAGCGAGCCGGGCACGCGGTGCTGGTCGCGGGGCGCCCGGACAGTCCGGTCGCGGAGGCGTATCGCACGCTGCGTTCCGCTCTGTTGCTCACCGGTCCGCCCGGGCTCGCCTACCGGCTCGGCGGCGCCGATCCGCGCCAGACCAGGGCCACCGCGATGCCGGTGCGCCGGGTCAGCGATCCGGCGCCGGTGATCCTGGTGGTGTCCTCGAAGCCGGGCGACGGGCGTACCAGCACGGTGGCCAACCTGGCCGCGGCACTCGCCGAGGCGGGCCGCTCGGTGCTGGTCCTGGACTGCGACTTCCGCAATCCGGCCACCCATCTGTACCTGGGCGCCAAGCCGGGCAAGGGCATGTCGGAGGCCCTGCTCGCCGAGCAGGAGATCGACCTCGGCGACGTGGTGCGCGGGACGAACATCCCGAATGTGCGGCTGATCACCGCCGGGGCGCCGGCCGCCTATCCGGCCGCACTGCTCCTGCGTGCCGGCGAGGTGGTCCAGCGCGCCCGGCACCACGCGGACGTGGTGCTGGTGGACAGCGCGCCGCTGATGTACGCGAACGACACCAACGACCTGGTACAGCACGCCGACGCGATGCTGGTGGTGGCTCGCAGCGGCAACCTGACGGCCGATCAGGCGTCCCGGGTGGGCGAGCTGTTGACCCGGACCGGGGTGCCGATCGCCGGCGTCGCGCTGCTGGGCGTGGATCCGACCGGGGCGATGGGCGGCGGCCTGGGGCGCGGGTCGCGGATCGGCTCGGTGGGCCGTACGGGTGCGGCCGGCGGCCTGGTGCTGCGCGGTCGCTCCGGCGGGCCGCCGGCCGAGCCGGAGGAGGACGCCGAGCGGCCCGCGCCGAGTTGGGCCAAACGCAACCAACTCACCGACGGTGAGCCGGAGTCGACCGAGCACGGTCACGGCTCGCAGCGCACCGGGCCGCCCGCCCCGTCCGAGGACGGCACCGCCGGCTTCCGGGTGCAGTCGGCCGCCGAGCGGGCGCTGCACAACGGTGCCGGTGACGGGGCGCGGTTGGGTCCGCACTTCGACACGTGGTCCACCGTCGAACTCGGCTCGGAGGATCGCTGATGGGAGAGCGCGTTCGTGTCCTGTGGCTCGCCAAGGGCCTGGGGCGCGGTGGTGCCGAGCAGTTGCTGGTCAACGGCGCCCGGCACCTGGACGACGAACGCTACGAGGTCGAGGTCGCCTACGTGTTGCCGTGGAAGGACGCGCTGGTGCCGACGCTGCGCGGGCTCGGCGTCACGGTGCACTGCCTGGGCGGCGGGCGGCGCTGGCCGCTGCGGCTGCGCACGCTGGTGCGGGCGCGCGGCTACGGGCTGATCCACACGCACATGCCGGTCCCGGCGGTCGCCGCCCGCGTGGTGGCGGCCGGCGTGCCGATCGTGCACACCGAGCACAACATGTGGCCGCGCTATCGGCGGCCCACCCGGCTCGCCAACGCGTGGACCTACCGGCGCAACAGCGGCGTGATCGCGGTCTCGACGGCGGTGGCCGAGAGCATCGTCCCGGGCCGGCTGCGCCCCGGGGTCTCCCCGACGGTGATCCACCACGGCCCGGACCTCGGCGACGCGTTCGCCGGCCCCGGCGCCCGGGAGCGGGCCCGCCGGATGCTGGACCTGGACCAGGACGCCTTCATCGTCGGCACGGTGGCCAACTTCACGCCCAAGAAAGACCAGTTGGGCCTGCTGGACGCGCATGCCCGGGTCCGCGAGCGGCATGTGGGCGCGCTCCTGGTGCTGATCGGCTCGGGGCCGCTGGAGGCGACCCTGCGCGAGCGGGCCAACCGGGACGACCTCAAGGGGTCGGTGGTCTTCACCGGCTCGCGCGGCGACGTGCCGACCCTGCTGTCCGCCTTCGACGTGTTCGCGCTGAGTTCGCGTCAGGAGGGGCTGCCGGTCTCGTTGATGGAGGCGATGACGGTGGGCCTGCCGTCGGTGGTGACCGCCGTCGGGGGTATGCCGGAGATCGTCACGGACGGGATCGAGGGCGTGGTGGTGCCGCCGGGTGATCCCCGGGCGTTCGGCGACGCGCTGGCGGCGTTCGCCGCGGACCCGGGGCGCCGGCGGGCGTGCGGCGAGGCGGCGCACAAGCGTTCCGCCGAGTTCGACGTCGCGGGTGCCCAGCGGCGGATCGAGGATGTGTACGCGAGAGTGCTGGAGGGGTCGCGGTGAGTGGGCAGGAACGCGGGAATTCGCCTTTCACCGTGCGGGAGTTGGGCAAACACGACGAGCCCCGGGTGTTGGACCTGCTGGGCACGGCGCTGTCCGGCGGGCCGACCGGCGAGCGCACCTCGGAGTTCTTCCGCTGGAAGCATCGGGACAACCCGTTCGGCGCCAGCCCGGGCCTGGTCGCGGAGAGTGCCGACGGTCGGGTGGTGGCCGTACGGCTCTTCCTGCGCTGGGAGTTCGTCTTCGGCGGAGAGGTGATCCGGGCGGTGCGCGCGGTGGACACCGCGACCCATCCCGACGTGCAGGGCCGCGGCCTGTTCCGCCGGCTGACCACGGATCTGCTGGAGCGGATCGAGGCGGACACCGCGCTGGTGTTCAACACCCCCAACGGCAACAGCCTGCCCGGCTATCTGAAAATGGGCTGGCAGGAGGTCGGGAAGGTACCGATCTCGCTGCACCCGATCCGGCCGCTGGCCTTCGCGCGCGGGCTCAAGGAGTTGCGCGCCTCGGGTGACCTGACCGGCACCTCGCAGACGTGGAACTCGGTGGATCCGGCCGCCCGCTGCCGCTTCCCCACCGCCCGTCAGTTCTTCTCCGATCCCCGGGCCGCGATCGGCTTCGACGAGCTGGTCGCCGAGGCCGACGCGGGCGACGCGGCGATCGGGCACGACAAGCTGCGCACCGCGCTCACCGGCGACTTCCTGCGCTGGCGCTACGGGGAGGCGCCGGGCCTGGACTACCGGATCGTCGCCTCCTACAAGAACGGCGAGTTGACCGGCGTGGTGTTCGGCCGGCCGCGCCTGCGCGGGCCGTTGGTCGAGTTCACGCTGTCCCAGATGGTGGTCCGCCCGGGCGATCGGGACACCGCGCGCACCCTGTTCTCCGGGGTGGCCATGTCCGGGTGCGACCACGTCGCGACGCACCTGGCGCGCGGGTCCGAGGCGGCCCGCGCGGCGCGCTACGCGGGCTACGCCACTCCGCCGCGCACCGGCATGCTCCTGGTCGCGCGGCCCGTGCACCCGCATCCGATAGACATCCACGACCTGCGCTCGTGGCAGCTCTCCCTGGGGGACTTGGAGGTGTTCTGACTCCGCGGCCGATGCCGCGCCGGACCGGTCCGATCCGGTTCCGCGCGCCATCGCCGCCCCGCGTCGCGCCGGTTCGCCGTTCCTGCGAGGAGTTCCGTTGTCGTCCCGACTTGCGTGGTTCACCCGGTGGACGGGTCGTTCGCCGCGGCTGCCGTGGGGTTCGCTGCTCGCGCTCGCCGCCGTGGGTGTCTACGTCTCGGTGTTCGCGTGGGCGATGGAGTATCGCCCGTACGACACGTGGGGCGCGCTGATCGTCTTTCCGCTGCTGCTGACCGTCAGCGTGCCGCTGCTGTCCCGGTTCTCCCGCGACGAGCCGCCGTGGGTGAGGCGGTTGGTGATCGGCGCGCTGGTCGCCAAGCTGCTCGCGTGCTTCGCCCGCTACTGGATGTCCTTCGTGCTCTACGAGGGTCGCGCCGACGCGGCGACCTACGACCTGGTCGGACGGGCCATCGCGCCGCACTTCCGGGACGGCGACTTCACCGTGGACATCGGCCGCAAGGTGATCGGCACGGGCTTCATCATGATCGTCACCGGGATCGTGTACGCGATCGTCGGCCAGTCCCTGCTCGCGGGCTACCTGGTCTACTCGTGGCTCGGGTTCTGGGGGCTGTACCTGTTCTGGCGCGCGTTCAACGTGGCCTATCCGGACGGCGACCGGCGCCGCTACGGCAAGCTGCTGTTCTTCCTGCCGTCCCTGCTGTTCTGGCCGTCGGGGATCGGCAAGGACACCTGGATGATGTTCACGCTGGGCATGGCCGCCTACGGCGTGGCGCTGCTTCTGGTGCGCAAGCGCGGGGCGTTCGTGTTCCTGATCCTGGGCGCGGTGGGCACCACGATGGTGCGACCGCACGTGACGGTGCTGCTCCTGTGCGGGTTGTGTGTGGGGTATCTGCTGCGCAACCGGCCGCAACAGGCGTCAGCGCTGGGCCCGTTGCGCGCGGCCTTCGGCATCGTGGTGCTCGGGGTGGGCTGCGTGCTGGCGCTCCAGCAGGTGGGCACCTTCTTCGGTACGCCCGGCATCGGCGCCGCGCAGGCCAACCAGGTGATCGCCAAGACCCAGACGCAGACCGCACAGGGCGGTTCGGCCCAGGCGGTGGACGACCAGGCGGCGCTGGCGATCTCGCCGGCCGCGTTGCCGCAGTCGCTGGTGACCGTGCTGTTCCGGCCGTTCCCGTTCGAGGCGCACAACATCCAGGCCCTGGTCGCCTCGCTGGAAGGCGTGGTGTTGATGGGCCTGTTCGTGGTGGCGCTGCCCCGGTTGAAACGTATTCCGGGTCTGCTGATCCGAAGACCCTACGTGGCCTTCGTGATCGTCTACACACTGGTGTTCGCGCTCGCGTTCGCGAACATCCGCAACTTCGGCATCCTCACCCGCGAACGGGTCCAGGTGTTCCCGTTCGTGCTGGTGTTGCTCGCGGTGTCGAAACCGGAACGGACCGAGACCGCGAAGGGCGGCGGTTCGGAGCGGAGACGGCGGCGTGTGCCCGTGCGGCAGACGATGCCGGTCGCGGCCGATTCCGAGTCGGTGGGGACAGGTACGACGGATCCGGGGTATCCCGGGGAATTCAGGGGGGATGGGACATGGCGGTGACCGGCAAGCCGGCGGTGCTCGGCGGAACGGCGCTGTTCGCGGAGGGCCTGCCGCTGACACGGGTACGGGTGCCCGAGCGGGAGGAGTTGACACGGCGCCTGGACACGATTTTGACGAGCGGTCGGCTGACCGACGGGTCCACGGTCCGCGAGTTGGAGGAGGCCGCGGCGGCGCAACTCGAAGTGCCGTATGTGGTGGCGGTGTCCAACTGCACGAGCGGGCTGATGCTCGCGCTACAGGCGATGGGGGTCAACGGCTCGGTGGCGATGCCGGGCTTCACCTTCTCGGCCACGGCGCATGCGGCGCACTGGGCCGGGGCGGTGCCGGTGTTCGCCGAGGTCGACCCGGACACGCTGACCCTGGACCCGGCGGACGCGGCGAAGTTGCTGGCCGAGTCAGGAGCTTCGGCGCTGATGGCCACGCACGTGTACGGAACCCCGTGCCGGGTCGAGGAGTTGGCCCAGGTCGCCGACGACGCGGGCGTACCGCTGCTCTACGACGCGGCACACGCTCTGGGCAGCCGGCGCGCCGGCACCCCGATCGGTGGCTTCGGCGCGGCGGAGGTCTTCTCGCTCAGCCCGACGAAGGTGGTCGTCGCGGGCGAGGGCGGCCTGATCGCGACCCGCGACGAGGGCCTGGCCCAGGCGTGCCGTTTGGGGCGCGGGTACGGCAACCCGGGCGACTACGACTGCGTCTTCCCGGGCCTGAACGCCCGGATGTCCGAACTCCACGCGGCGTTGGCCCTGGTCTCCCTGCGGGGCCTGCCGGAGCGGGTCCGCACGCGCACCGACCTGGTCGCGGCGTTCGCTGCGGCGATCCGGGACGTCCCGGGCGTGCGGTTGCCGGTACTGGCCGAGGGCGACGTATCGACGTGGAAGGACCTGACACTGGTGATCGACCCGGAGTCGTTCGGCCTCGACGTCCCCACTCTGGCGCGGGCGCTGAAGGCGGAAGGCATCGACTCCCGCCGCTACTTCCACCCCCCGGTACACCGTCAAAAGGCCTACGCCCACCTCCCGGCGCGGAGTCTGCCGGTGACGGACGACATCGCCGACCGGGTCCTGACACTGCCGCTGTGGTCACACATGGACACGACGACGGTCGACACGGTGGCGGAGGCGGTAATCCGCCTGCACGAGCACGCGGCGGAGGTGCGGTCGGCCGCCGGGTAGGGGGTGGGCGGCCGGGAGCGAGGCGGGGCGGGGTCGGGCCGGCGGCATTCGCCGGTCGGCCCGGTCGGCCCCCGGCGCGGGCCGGGCCGGGCCGGCCGGGGTCGTAGACGACTCGGCTCCGCCGAATCCGCCGCCCGACACCCCGGATCGGGCTCGTGCACCGGCCACGACGCACGCGGGATCACGCGTCGGGCCGGGGATCCGCCCGACTGGCTCGGTTCCCCCGGCGCCCGTTGCGCTTCCGGTGGCCGGGGCGCGGTGCGGGGTTGGTCCGGCTCGAGGGGTGGGCCGCTGCCGGCCCGCCCTCCGCCGAGCCCCGCACACCCACGCGCCCCGCCCCTCCCCCGATCGGCCCCCGGCGGGCTTCCCCACGGCGGCCCCGCCGCCGCTCCCCCGGATGGGTCGCCGGGATCGCGGGGGTGCTGTGGGCGGGTGAGCGTGGGGGGATGGGTGTCGGTCGGTGGGTGGTGGTGCTTCGGGGGGTTGCCGCGCTGGTTTCGACCCTGGCCGTGGTCGTGTTGGGCCTGGCCGGGATTGCTCGGAGCACCGTGCTCAATCGGGCCTTCTATCAGGGGGCGCTCGACGACGAGCGGGCCTACAACCGGATGTACGACCAGGTCCTGGTCGATCCGGCCGCCGCCCGGGTCACCCGGGACCTGTTGGCGCGGATGCCCGTGCCGCCGTCGGTGGTGACCGCCAACCTCAAGACCGTGTTGCCGCCCGCGACCCTGCGCGGCATCGTCGACACGCAGATCGCCAACACGATCGGCTACCTGCGCGGCGAGCAGCCCGAGTTGCGGCTGATCCTGGATCTGCGGCCGATCCTGGCCAACGTCGGCGGCGTCGCCGAGTTGTACCTCGGGGACCTGATCGCCAACGTGCAGGGCCACCCCTCCGCCGACTTCGCCGCGTTTCGCGAGGGCCTGGACGCCGCCCTCGACGACCTCGCCGAGGGCCGCCGGCCGGCCGACTTCCCCACCTTCGTGCTGGACGCCCCGAGCATGGCCGCCACCACCGACGCCCTGGTCGCGGTGGTGCCGGCCGACGCCCGACCCGGGGTGCGCGTCCAGGTGACCGCGGCGCTCGCCACCGGCGACATCGCGGGAGCGCTCGCCGTGGTCGGGCCGTACGTGCTGGGCGGCGGCGCCGGTTCGGCCTCCTCCGACCTGGCCGCGCGCACCGACGACGGGCAGTGGGACGTGCTCCCGGACCTGCGCCACGCCGGCCTGAACCTGAGCAGCGTCTCCACCGCCCGCGGCTTCACCAAACTGGCCCTCGGCCCGATCCAGACGCTGGCCACCGTGCTCGGCATCGCCGCCGTGGCCCTGCTGTGGCTCACCGGACCCCGTTCGTGGACGCGCCGCGTGCCCGTGATCGGCTGGTCCCTGGCCGTCGGCGGAGTGCTGACCGGCGCGCTGGTCCTGTTCGTCCGCGGCCGGCTGCCGAACGTACTGGCCCAGCCGTCGCCCACCTGGCCGCATTCGGTGAACACGCTGGTCACCGACGTCCAGCGGTCCGCGATCTCCTCGCTCACCCGCGTCGGCCTGTTCGTCGCGCTGGTCCCCCTCGTACTCGGCCTGCTCCTGGTCGCCGGCGCCTGGAGCTGGCGTCGCGCCGCCGCCCGCCGGGCCCTGGCCCTGCCCCCGCGCCACCGCGTCGCGCTCGCCGCGACCGTGGCCGCGCTCACCGTCGTGGCCCTGGCCCTGGGCGCCACCGTGGTCCCCATCGCGGCGGGCAAGAGCGAGGAGCCGCACTGCCTGGGGTCGATCGAGCTGTGCGAGCTGCGCTACGACGAGGTCGCCTACCTGACCACGCACAACGCCATGGCGAGCACCGCCGACCGGTTCATCGGCCCGCTCCAGGACCCGAACATCCCCGCGCAGCTCAACGCGGGCGCGCGCGGCCTGCAACTGGACACCTACACCTGGGAGCAGCCCGACCAGGTCCAGCCCCGGCTCAGCGTCTCCAGCTTCGCGCCGGACATGCAGGCCGAGGTGTTGCGGCTGATCGACCTGGCCAACCCGCCACGCCCGGGCCTGTGGTTGTGCCACGCGCTGTGTCGCGCGGGCGCGATCCCACTGGCCCCGACCCTGCGCGAGATCGGCGCCTGGCTCGACGACAACCCGGGTGAGGTGGTGACGCTGATCCTGCAGGACGACATCACCGGCGAGCAGACCGAACAGGCGTTCCGCGAGGCGGGCGTGGAGCGGCTGCTGTTCACTCCGTCCGCGGACCCGGCGGCGAAGTGGCCGAAGCTGGGGGACATGGTCCGCGACGGGAAACGCCTGGTGGTGTTCGCCGAGCGGGCCGGTGGTCCGGCACCGTGGTACCGCAACTTCTACCAGTACGGCATGGAGACCCCGTTCACCTTCCTCACCCCCGCCGACATGTCCTGCGTGCCCAACCGGGGCGGCACCGACAAGCGGCTGTTCCTGATGAACCACTTCATCACCAACCTGGGCGGCAGCCGGTTGGACGCCGGGCAGGTCAACGCGCGCCGGTACGTGCTCGACCGGGCCCGCGCGTGCGAGGCGCGGCGCGGGCGACCGGTGAACTTCGTCGCGGTGGACTACGCGACGATCGGCGACGCGGCGGGGGCGGTCGAGGAGATGAACGCCGCCCGCGCCCGGTCGCGGTGACCCCCTCCCGGGGTCCCGCGCCACCCGACGAAGTCCCGCGGGACACCCCTCGCGGAGCCCCGCGGGACCCGCGTCAGTCGAGTTGCCCGGCGAGCATCTCCGCGAGGTCGGCGACGCGCTCCGGTGTCAGCGTCTCCGACGAGACGTACATCGCCGCCGCGCCCGGCCCGCTCACCCGCAGCCGTACGGCCGCGACGTGCCCGTTGCCGACCGGGATCACCCGCTGCGGCTCGCCCGTCCCGATGTCGTCGGAGAACGGACCCAGGATCGCCGACCTCGCCTCGGAGTCGCGCTGGATCACCGGCAGCGCCATGCTGAGCGGGAAGCCGCGCCGGGAGCCGTACGTGCCCACGTCGATGTTGTCGGCGCCGATGCGGTAGGAGCAGGTCAGCGCGACGCCGTTGACCCGCTGGACCGCGGTGAGGTTCGACCGCGGGTCGCGGGCCGCGGCCTCGTCGTCGGACCACCCCTCGGCGCCGGACGCCGCCGGTTCGCCGGGGGTGACCGCGCCGTCGATGTGGGCCTTGCGGGCCGCGGCGGCGACGTCGTACCGGACCGGACACACGCTGCCGTGCTCTCCGATCGGTCTCACCTGCTGTCGGAACTTCTCCACGTTCAGGCGTTTGCCGGACCCGCCGGGACCGTCGTCGCCGCCGCACGCGCTCGTCGCGGTGATGACCAGTGCCCCCGTCGCGAGCACGGCGAGGGTACGACCTCGGATGTGCTGCCAATCGATCATGCGGGCAGCGTACGCCCGGGGTCAGCTCATCGGATACACCTCGAAGGCGGCGCCGAATCGGGTGCCCAGACGCGCGCCGGCAGCCCGGCCCATGCCCTCCAGGAACTCCGCCGCGTCGGCCATCTGATGGTCCTGCCCCAGGCCGGCGAGGTAGGCCGTGTGCGCCTCCAGCGAGGCCACGCCCACGGCGAAGTCCTCGGTGGTGTCCACCGCGTGCCCGGACTCCGGCGACCCGCTCGCCCACACCGCGCGCACGCCGCCCCACGGCTGGTGTCCCTCGTCGAGCAGTTCGCGAAAGACCCAGCGGTTGCCCGCGTCGCGCACCGCGTCCACCACGGCACGGCCGACCGCGATGTGGTCCGCCTGGTTGAGGAACGTGCCGCCCCAGGTGTCCCGGAAGTTGCCGGTGATCACGATCTCCGGGCGGTGCCGGCGGATCACCCGGGACAGGTCGCGGCGCAGCGGCAGCCCGTACTCGACCACGCCGTCGGGGTGGCCGAGGAATTCGACCGTGTCCACGCCGACGATCCGCGCGGATTCGACCTGTTCGGCCTCGCGCAGCGGGCGACACTCGTCCGGCTCCAGGCCGTCGATGCCGGCCTCGCCGCTGGTGACCATGACGTACGTGATCCGCTTGCCCTGTCGGGTCCAGCGGGCGATCGCGGCGGCGGCGCCGTATTCGAGGTCGTCGGGGTGCGCGACGATGGCCAGCGCGCGCTCCCAGTCCTCGGGCAGCGTCTCGTACGGTTCGGGCCGGGACTCGGTGGTCATCGCATCGTCCTTCCGGGGTGGCCGTTTCGGCCGGGTGGTACGCGGACCCGGCCATCTTCACATCGGGCGGCCTGCCACGGCCCGCTTCGCGGCGGCCGATAGGATTCGTATCCTCATGAGCGCCACGATCGTCGTCAAAGAGCTTGCCGCCGGACACGGTGACCGTGTCCTGTTCTCCGGACTGGACCTGGTGATCGCCCCCGGCGACGTCGTGGGCCTGGTCGGGGTCAACGGCGCGGGCAAGTCCACCCTGTTGCGGCTGCTGGCCGGCCTGGCCACGCCGGAGGCGGGTTCGGTACAGCTGTCGCCGCCGACCGCGTCGGTGGGCCATCTGCCGCAGGAGCCGGAGCGGCGGCCGGGCGAGACGGTGCGCGCGTTCCTGGCCCGCCGCACCGGCGTCGCCGCCGCGCAGGCCGCGCTCGACGCCGCGACCGAGGGGCTGGTCGAGGGTCGCGCGGGGGCGGACGACGAGTACAGCGTGGCGCTGGATCGTTGGCTGGACCTGGGTGGCGCGGACCTGGAGGAGCGGGCCGAGGAGGTCGCGGCGGAACTGGGCCTGGCGGTGGACCTCGATCGGGAGATGACCGCGCTGTCCGGCGGCCAGGCGGCCCGCGCGGGGCTGATGTCGCTGCTGCTCAGCCGCTACGACGTGTTCCTGCTCGACGAGCCGACCAACGACCTGGACCTGGACGGTCTGGACCGGTTGGAGAAGTTCGTCACCGGGCTGCGCGCGGGCACCGTGGTGATCAGCCACGACCGCGAGTTCCTGGCCCGCACGGTGGATCGGGTGGTCGAGCTGGATCTGGCCCAGCAGCAGGTGCGCGGCTTCGGCGGCGGCTACGACGCCTATCTGGCCGAGCGCGAGGTGGCCCGCCGGCACGCCCGCGAGGACTACGAGGAATACGCCGAAAAGCGCGGCGACCTCGAGGCCCGGGCCCGGATGCAGCGCGGGTGGATGGACAAGGGCACCCGCAACGCGCGGCGCAAGTCCACGGACAACGACAAGATCAGCCGCAAGACCCGGGCCGAGGCGAGCGAGAAGCAGGCCTCCAAGGCCCGGCAGACCGAGCGCATGATCGAACGCCTCGACGTGGTCGAGGAGCCGCGCAAGGAGTGGGAGCTGCGGATGGAGATCGCCGCCGCCCCACGCGCGGGCGCGGTGGTGGCCACGCTCAACGGCGCGGTGGTCGAGCGCGGCGGGTTCACGCTGGGTCCGGTGACGCTGCAGATCGACTGGGCGGACCGGGTCGCGATCACCGGCGCGAACGGCGCGGGCAAGTCGACGCTGCTCGCGGCGCTGCTCGGGCGCACCGAGTTGACGGCGGGTCGGGGCTCGCTCGGCTCGGGGGTGGTGGTGGGCGAGGTGGACCAGGCGCGCGGGTTGTTCCTGGGCGACCGGCCGCTCCTGGACGCGTTCTGCGCGCTGGTCCCGGATCTGTTGCCGGCCGATGTCCGCACGCTGCTGGCCAAGTTCGGGCTCAAGGCGGCGCACGTACTGCGCCCGGCGGCGACGTTGTCCCCGGGTGAGCGCACCCGGGCGGCGCTGGCGCTGCTCCAGGCCGAGGGGGTCAACCTGCTGGTCCTGGACGAGCCGACGAACCACCTGGACCTGCCCGCGATCGAGCAGTTGGAGTCGGCGTTGGAGTCGTACGCCGGCACCCTGCTCCTGGTCACCCACGACCGCCGGATGCTGGACGCGGTCCGCACCACCCGCCGGTTGCGGGTCGCCGACGGCCGGGTCACCGAGGTCTGATCGGCGTCGGGGCGGGGCACCGCCCCCGGGTCGGCTCGACGCGGTCGTGGACCCGGTGTCGATCCCTCGCCCACCAGCCGCCCATGATCCATCGTTAGAATCAGCGGCCATGAGCGAACTGCCGCCGGGCGCGAACCAATCCTTACCGGTGGGCGTCGTGCGGGTACGGGTGCCCGGGCCGTTCGACATCTCCGCGCTGATCACGGGTGAGGACCGACGGGTGTCCGGCGACGCCGACTTCGTCTTCTTCAACCAGGTGTCCGCGCCCGGGGTACGGCTCGGCGGCGACACCGTCACCGTGGATCCCACCGGCCTGCGGGCGGGCGCGACGCGGGTGACCGTGGTGGTCAGTCCGGCCGACACCACGCACACCCTCGGCGAGCTGCCGCCGCCGGCGATGACGCTCACCGGTGCGAGCGGCACGCTGCTCGCACGGTTCACCCCGCCGCGACCACGCACCGAGACGGTGTTGTTGCTCGCCGAGATCTATCGGCGCGGCGCGCAGTGGAAGGTGCGCGCGCTCGGTCAGGGCTACGCGGACGGCCTCGCGGGCATCGCCCGGGACTTCGGCGTCGACGTCGAGGAGGAGACACAAACCCCGTCCGGCCTCTCCGAGTTCCAGCGCGGCGTGGTCGAGCTGACCAACGTCGAGCGGGCCCGGCACGGTCTGCGTCCACTCGCCCCGCAGCCGCAACTGACCGCGTGCGCTCAGGCGTTCAGCGCGGACATGATCACCCGGGCGTTCTTCTCGCACACCGATCCGGACGGCCGCGAGCCGTGGGACCGGGCGATCGCGGCGGGTTACCTGTACAGCCGGATAGGGGAGAACATCGCCTGCGGCCAGCGCAGCCCGGCCGAGGTGGTGCAGGGGTGGATGGACAGCCCCGGGCATCGCAGGAACATCCTCACCGCGGAGTTCACCGAAATCGGTGTCGGATATGTCACCGGCGGCACCTACGGCACGTCCTGGACCCAGGTCTTCGGCACCCCGCGCTGACCCGTTCCGGGATGGGCCGGCGGTCTCCCCGTTGACCCGAATGGGTATAAAGACGATGCCGGGATCGACGTCGGTGGGAGTGGTGCGCTCCGTGTGCGGGCACCGGGGCACACTCTCGGGTCGAACCGGCAACCGGGTGCGAGGAGGCCCGATGACGGTGCGTCATACTCGGTTGTTCGAGGCGAGGGAGATCACGTGCAGCTTGAGTTGGATCCGCCGTACGGCGTAGGGCCGATCAAGATCGGCATGTCCATGGACGAGGCAGAGACCGCTCTGCGCGAACTCGGAGGAGATCTGTCGGGACGCACTCGTGGGTTCGCCCACTTCGGTGCGGACCTCTCGATTCATGTGGTGAGCGACAAGGACGGACTGGTCGAGGCGATCGAGGTACACCGGTCCGAGGACGATTTCGCCGACACTGTGCTGTGTCTGGGTATCGACGTCTTCGGCACACCGGCCGTCGACGTCACCCGACTGCTCGGCGAACTGACACCCGTCCGGGTGGAGACCGAAGGCGCGTCGCTGGTGGCCCCGGAACTGCTGGTGGCCCTGTGGCAGCCGTTCGTGCCCGGACACGGCAACAACAACGGCGTGGTCGGCGAGGGCCTGTACTTCCGCACCGCCCTGGTCGCCGGCCCCGGATACTACGACAAGAGCGGGCAACACCGGGCGATCCACGCCGGGTAGGCCCGACCCCGTAAACGATCGGCTCACAGGACGGGAACCCGACGAGCCGAAGTCGTGGATCCTCGCCGAGAAGTGGCTCGGCGGGGTTCACGACCTCGTCGGCCGACGCTACGGCCGCCCGGACTCCACCGCCCGGCGTGTGAACACGCCCCCGGGCCGACAGGGCGGCCGTGACGCGGTGGACAGGGGCTTGCGGCGGTAGGCGGGTCGACGGCCCTCCCGGCCCCGCACGGCGGCCCCCGGACCCTTCGTGGACCCGGGGGCGGCCTCGCTCAGACCCGGTTGCCCAGCAGGCCGTTCAGGACCGCGGCGCCCTGGGGCGCGTCGGAGACGGTGACCACGAACTCGCGTCCGGAGACGAGGGTGAGCGTCAGGGCCTCGCCGGAGCGCTGCACGACCCCGGTCGCGCTCGACTTGATCCGGTATCCCCAGCCGCCGAACTCGCGCAGCGCCCGGACCTCGCGGTGTCCGGCCCTGCGGATCTCGCCCAGCGGCACCCGCTTGCGCGGCCACGGCAGCAGCCCGAACTCGACGGTCAGCCCGCGTTGGTCGGCGTGCACCCGCACGACCGACAGGAACGCGCACAACACCGCGCCGCCCAAAAGCCCGACGCCCGAGCCGATGAAGCCATACATGACGCTGACCACGACGGAGGCCACCACGAAGGCCCCGGTCAGGCCCACCATGACGGGTGAAACGGAGGTTTTGCTCCAGGACGAGTGTACGAACGACGACATGGGACCCCTCTGTTGCCCGATACCGCTGCCCTTGCCGTCCCGACGATATGCCGGCTCCCGCAGGCCGCGGGAGCCCGCATCACGTCAACGCGCCGCCACGATCCGGCCGCTGACCTCGCCGAACCCGAGACGTGTGCCGTTCGGGCCGGGGGCGGTGGCGGTGATCGTGACCTCGTCGCCGTCCTCCAGATAGGTCCGGCTCGACCCGTCCGGGAGCTTGAGGGGGTTCTCGCCGTTCCAGGTGATCTCGATCAGCGCGCCGCGCTCGCCGACCTCGGGCCCGCTGACCGTGCCGGAGGCGAACAGGTCACCCGGGCGCAGCGAGGCGCCGTTGACGGTCATGTGCGCCAGCTGCTGCGCGGCGGTCCAGTACATCGACGCGAACGGCGGCCTGGAGATCACGTGTCCGTTGAGCCGGACCTCCATGCTCAGGTCGAGCCCCCACGGCTCGGCGGCGCGGTCGTCCAGGTAGGGCAGTGGCTCGACGTCGCGCGCGGGCGGTGCCACGCGCGCGGCGTCGAGTGCTTCGAGCGGCACGATCCAGGGCGACACCGAGGTGGCGAACGACTTGCCCAGGAACGGGCCCAGCGGGACGTACTCCCACGCCTGGATGTCGCGTGCGGACCAGTCGTTGAGCAGGCACACGCCGAACACGTGGTCGGCGAAGTCGCCGAGGCCGACCGGGGTGCCCAGCTCGGAGCCGGCGCCGACGACGAAGCCGACCTCGGCCTCGATGTCGAGCCGCCGGGTGGGCCCGAAGGACGGCACCGCGTCGGTCGGCGCCTTGCGCTGTCCGCTGGGGCGCACGATCGGGGTGTGCGAGACCACGACGGTGCCCGCGCGGCCGTGGTAGCCGATCGGCAGGTGCTTCCAGTTCGGGCTCAGCGGCTCGGTGCCGGGTCGAAAGATCCGGCCGAGGTTGCTCGCGTGGTGCTCGGAGGCGTAGAAGTCCACGTAGTCGGCCGGCTCGAAGGGCAGCCGCAGCACCACGTCCCGGCGCGGGATCAGGTGCGGTTCGACGCTCGCCCGCAGGCTCGGGTCGGTCAGCCAGGTGGTGATCGCGGCTCGTACGCCGCGCCAGGTCGCTCGCCCGGCGGCCATCAGCGCGGTCAGGCTCGGCGCGTCCAGCACGGCCGACACCTCGGCGCTCGCGTCGACCGCGTGCGCGGCGGCACCGGCGTCGAGCACGAAGTCGCCGATGGCCACCCCGACGCGCGGCCGGTCCGGCTCGTGGTCGGTGGTGAACACGCCGTAGGGCAGGTTGTCGATGCCGTAACCCGAGTCGGTCGGCAGCGGGACCCAGGTGCTGGGCATGAGGTGCGGCTCCTCGTGGGATCGGTCGCGGTGGTGCGGACGGTCAGTCCCGCCGGTGCGGGGGTTGGCCGAGCAGGCCGAGCGTGAGCGCGTCCTGGAGCGGCTCGGCGACGCTACAGGTTCCGTACGAGGTCAGGTAGCCGCGCAGGCGGGTGCGCTCGGGCACGGTGAGTCCGTGTGCCATGCGGGTGAGTTCGGCGCTGTCGCGGATGGCCAGCAGGTCCGCGAGCGCGTCCGGTTCGGCGCCGGCGACGGCGTGGTGGGTGGCGAGCATCAGGTTGAGGTAACCGTGGTGCTCGAAACCCGTGGTCGGGTCGGTGTGCCGCACGGCGTTGTGCAGCCCGGCCGTGACCTTGAACGGCATTTCGCGGACCCGGCACGCGTGTACGAACGCGGCCAGTTCGGCCTCGTTCGGGAACGCGTGCGCTGCGGTGCCGCCGGTGCGGAACTTGGGCCGCCCGTACGTGCCGGCGAGATTGTCCAGGTCTGCGTCGAGGCCCGCGCCTTTGAGGACCTCGACGTAGCCCGCCGTCATCTCCGGCAGGTGTTCGTGCAGCGCCGCGACCGCCTTGCCGATCTCGCCGTCGCCGGCGACCTCGATGCCCTCCAGGAGCAACCCGGGGGTGTCCAGGATGGTGCGTACCGCGGGCCCGACCGTGGCCGGCCCGCCGGGCGCCACGAGCACCACGCGCAGCGGCGCCTCGGGGTCGGCGAGCGCGATCAGGTCGGGCAGGTGCGCGACGCCGACCAGGAAGTGCCGGACGAAGTCGGCGAACCATTCGGTGCGGTAGACGCGGTGCGCGGGTACCGCCTCGGCCATCGGGGCGTTCCCGGGCGGGAACAGCGCCGCGTCGTCCCACAACCCGGCGAACAGCGGCACTTCGGGCCCTGCGGCGTCCGTGTTCGTGCCCGTGCTCATGTCCGCGGCGCCTTTGCGGCCCAGGTCCACGCGTAGGCCGGGTCCTCGCTCGCGAGGCCCCCCTCGCCGACGCCCAGGGGCCGGAACGTGTCCACCATGACCGCCAGTTCGTCGAAGAACTCGATGCCGATGCTGCGCTCGTAGGCGCCGGGCTGCGGCCCGTGCGCGTGTCCGCCCGGGTGCAGCGAGATCGACCCCTGGCCGATCCCGGAGCCCTTGCGGGCCTCGTAGTCGCCTCCGCAGTAGAACATGACCTCGTCCGAGTCCACGTTGGAGTGGTAGTACGGCACCGGGATCGACAGCGGGTGGTAGTCCACCTTGCGCGGCACGAAGTTGCAGATCACGAACCCCTGGCCCTCGAACACCTGGTGCGCGGGCGGCGGTTGGTGGATCCGGCCGGTGATCGGCTCGAAGTCGGAGATGTTGAACACGTACGGGTACAGGCACCCGTCCCAGCCCACCACGTCGAACGGGTGGGTGGGGTACACGTAGCGGGTGCCGGCGATCTCACCGCCCAGGCCGCGATGCTTGACCAGTACCTCGACGTCGGTGCCCTCGGCCAGGAGCGGCTGTACGGGCCCGCACAGGTCGCGCTCGCAGAACGGCGCGTGCTCCAGGAGCTGGCCGAACCGGGAGAGGTAGCGCTTGGCGGGCGCGATGTGCGAGTTGGCCTCGATGCAGTACGCGCGCAGCGGCTCGTCGCCGCTCGGCACCCACCGGTGGGTGGTGGCGCGCGGCAGGATCACGTAGTCGCCGGGGCCGACGGTCAGCGCGCCGAAGACGGTCTCCACCGTGCCCGAGCCCGACTCGACGTAGACGCACTCGTCGCCGAGCGCGTTGCGGTACAGCGGGGAGGTGCTGCCGGCGACCACGTAGGAGATCCGCACGTCGGCGTTGCCGAGTACGAGCCGGCGGCCGGTGACCGCGTCGACGGCCTTCCACTCGTTGTCCGCGAACAGGTCGTGCAGCTTGAGGTGGCGCGGCTTGAGCGGGTGGTTGGCGGTGACCGTCTGGTCCGGGACCTCCCACACGGTCGCGTCGGCGATGGCCGAGGGGATCGCGCGGTGGTAGAGCAGCGAGGAGTCGGACGTGAAGCCCTCCTCGCCCATCAGCTCCTCGTAGTACAAGCCGCCGTCCGGGCGGCGGTGCTGGGTGTGCCGCTTGGGCGGCACCTCGCCCACGCTGCGGTAGTACGCCATGACTGCCCGACTCCTCCGTCCGCTCCCGCGCCCTGTGCGCGGCGCCGCCGTCCCGCCCGTGTATCGGTCCGCCCGGCCGTGCCGGCCGGGCGGACGCGTCGCGGCCTAGAGGTTGCCGCGGCGCTCCTGCTCGCGCTCGATCGCCTCGAACAGCGCCTTGAAGTTCCCCTTGCCGAAGCCGAGCGAACCGTGCCGCTCGATCAGCTCGAAGAACACGGTGGGCCGGTCCTGGACGGGCTTGGTGAAGATCTGGAGCAGGTAGCCGTCCTCGTCGCGGTCGACCAGGATCTTGAGTTCGCGCAGCGTCTCGACCGGTACCCGGGTCTCGCCGGCCCACTCCCCCAGGGTGTCGTAGTAGCTGTCCGGGGTGGACAGGAACTCGACGCCCATCTCGCTCATCGCCCGCACCGAGGCAACGATGTCGTTGGTGGCGAGGGCGATGTGCTGTACGCCGGGGCCGCCGTAGAACTCGAGGTATTCGTCGATCTGCGACTTCTTGCGGCTGATCGCGGGCTCGTTGAGCGGGAACTTCACCCGGTGGTTGCCGCTGGTGACGACCTTGGACATGAGCGCGGAGTATTCGGTGGCGATGTCGTCGCCGATGAACTCCTTCATGTTGGTGAAGCCCATGACGCGGTTGTAGAAGGACACCCACTCGTCCATCTTGCCCAGCTCGACGTTGCCCACGCAGTGGTCGATGGCCTGGAAGTAGCGCTTGGGGTGCGCGGCGGGCTTGCCGCGGAACAGCGGCTCGGCGGCGACGAAGCCGGGCAGGAACGGGCCCTTGTAGGCGGAGCGGTCCACCAGCGTGTGCCGGGTCTGGCCGTAGGTGGCCAGGACCGCGCTGCGCACGGTGCCGTGCTCGTCGCTGTCGTCGTGCGGCTCGACCAGGACGGTGGCGCCGTGCTCGCGGGCGTAGGCGATCGCCTTGTCCACGTCCGGGACCTCGATGGCCAGGTCGGCGACGCCGTCGCCGTGGGCGTGGGTCGCGGCGCCGATCTCGGTGCCGGCGTGTACCTCGCCGGTGATCACGAAGCGGGCCTTGCCGGAGACGAGGACGTACTCGGCGGCGTCGCGGGAGCCGGTCTCGGGACCGCGGTAGGCGACGCAGGTCATCCCGAACGCGGTGGAGTAGTAGTGCGCGGCCTGTTTGGCGTTGCCCACGAAGAACCGGACGTGGTCCATCGCGATGACGGGGAAGGGGTCGCCCGCCGGGTCGTGCTCGACGGCGCCGACGAGGACGTCGGTGTCTTCCAGGGTGTTGAAGGTGCTCATGACGGGCGATCCCCTCGGAAAGGAACGGATGCCGGAAGTACACTTCCGCTGGCAACATCTGACAACATCTTGGCCGGGAGCTATACAGATTGCTTAGTTAAGAGAGCCATATGCGAGACGATCTTCAGGATTCGCGCATCACACTGGACGAGTTGGACGTACGTCTCATTCGGGCGGGCCGGCAACATCCGCGCGCCGGCATGCTGGAGCTGTCCCGGTTGATCGGGGTCTCCCGCGCCACCGTCCAGGCCCGGCTGGACCGGATGGAGGCGGCCGGGGTGATCACCGGCTACGGCCCCGAGGTGGATCTGGTCGCCGCCGGATACCCGGTCCTGGCCTTCGTCACACTGGAGATCGCCCAGGGCGGCCTGTCGGGCGTGGCCACCGCGCTGGGCGCGGTCCCCCAGGTGCTGGAGGCGTACGGCACCACCGGCATCGGCGACGTGCACTGCCGCATCGCCGCCACGTCGAATCAGGACCTGCAACAGATCCTGATCGACGTCAACCGCATCCCCGAGGTGGTCCGCACCACGAGCGTCATCGCCCTGTCGGAGGTGGTCCCCATGCGCACCCTCCCCTTGCTCGAAGCCCAAAACCGCCCCCGCCCCAGCCGGGTCCCGGCCTTCCGCGACCACTCGGCGTAACGGGCGATCGGCGGGCGGGATCAGCCGCCGGAACGTGAGGACGGCCTCGCGTTCCCGGTGGGGCTGCGCGACAGGGGGGTGGGTGGGACGGGAGAATGGCGGGGGATGGTTGGTGATGATGTGGATCGGGACGTGACGATGTCGGTGTCTGGGCAGCAGGGTTCGGAGCAGGGTGCGCAGGAGGATGTGCATCGGCTGATCGCCGAGGAGCTCGGGGTTCGGGAGGGGCAGGTCAGGGCGGCCGTCGAGTTGCTCGACGGGGGTGCGACCGTGCCGTTCATCGCCCGCTACCGCAAGGAGGTGACCGGGACCCTGGACGACACGCAGTTGCGCACGCTGGAGGAACGGCTGCGCTACCTGCGGGAGTTGGCCGAGCGTCGGGTCGCCGTGCTCGCCGCGATCGAGGCGCAGGGCAAGTTGGACGACGCGCTGCGGGCGCAGATCATGGCGGCCGATTCGAAGGCCCGCCTCGAGGACGTCTACCTCCCGTACAAGACCAAGCGTCGGACCAAGGCGCAGATCGCCCGCGAGGCCGGCCTCGAACCGCTGGCGCTCGGGCTGCTGGGCGACCCGTCGCGCGATCCGGTCGCCGCGGCCGGGGCGTTCGTCGACCCGGACAAGGGTGTCGCCGACGCGCAGGCGGCGTTGGAGGGTGCCCGCGCGATCCTGGTCGAGCGCTTCGCCGAGAACGCCGACCTGATCGGCGCGCTGCGCGAGAAGATGTGGACGCGCGGGCGCGTGGTGGCCAAGGTGCGCGAGGGCAAGGAGGAGGCGGGCGCCAAGTTCGCCGACTACTTCGACTTCGCCGAGCCGTTCACCCGGCTGCCGTCGCACCGGATCCTGGCGATGTTCCGGGGCGAGAAGGAGGACGTCCTCGACCTGACGCTGGCCCCCACCGCGGACGCGGCCGAGGAGGGTGACGGTCCGACCGAGTACGAGCGGGCGATCGCGCACGCCTTCGGGATCACCAACCGCGACCGCCCCGCCGACAAGTGGCTCGCGGACACCGTGCGCTGGGCGTGGCGCACCCGGATCCTGGTGCACCTGGGCATCGACCTGCGCGGTCGGCTGCGCCAGGAGGCCGAGGACGAGGCGGTCCGGGTGTTCGCCGCCAACCTGCGCGACCTGCTGCTGGCGGCGCCGGCCGGCACCCGCGCCACGATGGGCCTCGACCCGGGCCTGCGTACCGGGGTCAAGGTCGCGGTGACCGACGACACCGGCAAGGTGGTGGCGACCGAGACGATCCATCCGCACGAGCCGCGCCGCCGCTGGGACGAGTCGATCGCCACGCTCGCGCGCCTCGCCGCCGCCCACCGGGTGGACCTGATCGCGATCGGCAACGGCACCGCCTCGCGCGAGACCGACAAGCTGGCCGCCGAACTGATCGCCAAGCACCCCGAGTTGGGCCTGACCAAGGTGATGGTCTCCGAGGCCGGCGCCTCGGTATACAGCGCCTCGGCCTTCGCCTCGCAGGAACTCCCGGATCTGGACGTGTCGTTGCGCGGCGCGGTGTCGATCGCCCGGCGGCTCCAGGACCCGCTGGCCGAGTTGGTCAAGATCGACCCCAAGTCGATCGGCGTGGGCCAGTACCAACACGACCTGTCCGAGCTGAAGTTGTCGAGGTCGCTCGACGCGGTGGTCGAGGACTGCGTGAACGCGGTCGGCGTGGACGTCAACACCGCCTCCGCACCGCTGCTGACCCGGGTGTCCGGGATCGGCGCGACGCTGGCCGAGAACATCGTGCAACACCGGGACGCGAACGGTCCGTTCAAGACCCGCCGCGACCTGAGGAACGTGGCGCGGCTCGGCCCGAAGGCGTTCGAGCAGGCGGCCGGCTTCCTGCGGATCCCGGCCGGCGACGACCCGTTGGACGCCTCCTCGGTGCACCCCGAGGCCTATCCGGTGGTGCGCCGCATCGCGGCGGCGGCCGGTGGCGACGTCCGCACCCTGATCGGCGCGGCGCCGAAGTTGCGCGCGCTGGACCCGAAGGCGTTCACCGACGAGAAGTTCGGGCTGCCGACGGTCACCGACATCCTGCGCGAGTTGGAGAAGCCGGGGCGCGACCCGCGACCGGCGTTCAAGACGGCCACCTTCAAGGAGGGCGTCGAGAAGTTGTCCGACCTGCGGCCGGGGATGCTCCTGGAGGGCGTGGTCACGAACGTGGCCGCGTTCGGCGCGTTCGTGGACGTCGGCGTGCATCAGGACGGCCTGGTGCACGTGTCGGCGATGTCGAAGACCTTCGTGAGCGACCCGCACGACGTGGTCAAGTCGGGGGACGTGGTGCGGGTCAAGGTGCTCGACGTGGACATCCCGCGCAAGCGCATCTCGTTGACGCTGCGGCTGGAGGACGAGGCGGCCGAGCGCGGGGGGCGCGACGGGCGGTCCGGGGAGGGGCGGTCCGGGGACGGGCGCCAGGGTGGTTCGCGGCAGGGGCAGGGGGGTTCGCGGCCGGGCCAGGGTCAGGGCGGCTCCCGGCAAGGGCAGGGCGGTGGAGCCGGCGGCGGCCAGGGGCGCCGAGGCGCGCCGCCGAAGCAGAGCCGGGGGTCGCAGTCGCCCGCCGGCGGCGGCGCCATCGCGGACGCGCTGCGGCGGGCCGGACTGGTCAAGTAGGCGCGGTTGTTCGACTGATCGTGCGTGCGCGCCGGGTGGGCCTTCGGGTCTGCCCGGCGCGCACGCGGTTCGTCGGCCCCACGCCCGCGCGCACGTGCCCCGCACCGCGTACGGGCACGCCGGGCGTCAACCCGCCCGGGCCGCCGGCGGCGCCAGCGCCCGCAGTACCGACACGCGGGTCACCCCGTATTCGGCGAGCAGGTCGGCCACCACGCCCGGGCCGGACGTGAGCGCGAGCAGCACGTGCTCGTCGCCGATGTGCTTGTCCCCGCGCTCCAGCGCCTCCCGCAGCGACTTCTCCAGCACCCGCTTGGCCCCCTCCGTGAACGGCCCCGGTGCCGAGCGACCGCCGAACGGCCACACCCTCCGGCGTCGCGGCGCCATCGCCAACGCGCCCTCGCCGTGCACCTGTTCGATCCTGGCCACGATCTCGTCCACGTCGATCCCGAGGTCGGCGAGCGCGGCCTGGTCGGCGGACGACACCCCGCCGCGCCGGCGCGCCCGGGTCAGCGCCTCCATCACCTCGTCGCGATGGGCGACGAATCCGATCGTCGCCAGCGCGACGGCCGCCGGCGTACCCTGCCCGTCCAGCAACGCCGCGAGCATGTGCTCCTCCCCCACCTCGCCGGCCTCGGCCCGTCGCGCGTGCTCGCCCGCGCCGCGCACGACGGCGCGGGCATCGTCGGTGAACCTCTCGAACATCAGTTCCTCCCATGCTTCTTGTGCACCGCCTGACGGCTTACTCCCAGCTCGGCGGCGATCTCCTGCCACGACCAGCCCTGCACGCGCGCGCTGCGCACCTGCACGGCCTCGAGCTGTTCGAGCAGCCGCCGCAGCGCGGCCACGGCCCGCAGGCCCACGCGCGGATCACGGTCCCCCGCCCTACTGGCGAGGTCGGTTGCTTCGGTCATGTCTGTCAACGTACGTTGACACGCACGGCGTGTCAATCACAGTTGACACGCGAATATTCGGCACACGACGTCGCCCGAGCCGATACCGTCGCCGACCATGCGCATTCTTGTATTGGGCGGCACCGCGTTCGTGGGTCGGGCGATCGTCGAGGACGCACTGCGCGAGGGCGCCGACGTGACCGTGTTCGGGCGGGGGCGAACCGGATCGCACCTGTTCCCGGACCTGCCCCGGCTGATCGGCGACCGCGACACCGGCGACTACGCGGCGCTGCGCGAGGGCGAATGGGACGCGGTGGTCGACGTCAGCGGCTACGTCCCGCGCCATGTCAACCAGGCGATGGACGCGCTCGGCGACCGGGTCGGCCGCTACCTGTTCGTCTCCAGCCACGCCGTATACGTACAGACCGGAGTCGACCCCGGTTCGGACGAGGACACCCCGCGCCGGCCGCCCCGCCGCGACACCGAGGAACTCGACAACGACACGTACGGCCCGTGCAAGGTCGCCTGCGAGGACGACGTCCTGGCCCGGTACGGCGACCGCGCCACGATCGTGCGCCCCGGCAAGGTCGTCGGCCCCCACGATGTCCAGGAGACCTTCACCTACTGGGTCCGCCGAGCCGCCCGGGGCGGCCGAGTGGCCGTCCCAGGCGGCCCCGACCAGCCGGTACAGGTGGTCGACTCCCGGGACCTTGCCCACCTGGTCACCCGCCTGCTGACCGACAACCGCCCGGGCGCCTTCCACGCCGTCGGCCCGGCCGAGCCCACCACGCTGGGCACCCTGATCGAAACCTGCGCCGAGGCGGCCGGCACCGACATCGAACTCGTCCCGATCCCCATGGACGCGGTCCCGGCACACTTTCCCCTGGTCACGCCGAAAGCCCAATGGCCCACCCGCCAACGCAGCGCCGCCCGAGCCCGCGCCGCCGGCATGCCCGCCACCCCCCTCCCGGTCACGGTGGCCGACGTCCGCGCCTGGGACCTCCAACGCGGCGAACCCCCTTTGTCACACGGCCTGTCGGCGCGGGAGGAGGCCGATCTGCTCGCCGGCGCGTAGCCCGAGGGACCGAGCGGCCCGATCCCGCCCCCACGACGCACGATGGCGAACCCGCCCCGCCCGACCCCCAAGTCCCAGGTCAGCCCCACATCCGCCCCCGTCCGACCCCCCTGCGGATCTTTGATATGGTTCTCCACGTCGCCGCGCAAACCACAGGGCGACCATCCGGTCCGGGTGGCGGAATTGGCAGACGCGCTAGCTTGAGGTGCTAGTGCCCGAAAGGGCTTGGGGGTTCAAGTCCCCCCTCGGACACCACGAGAGACCCCTGTCGATCAGGGGTTTTTCTGCTTTCCACTCCATGGCGTGACCAACCGGGCCGAGACTTCTCGGGTCGGTACGCCGACCCGGGACCGGTCGGTCAGGGTTGTGTCGGCGGTTCGTCGCCGGAGGGGGGCGGGGTTTGGGCGTGGAAGGTTACGGCGGAGAAGTTGTGGCCCTGGAGGACCGGGCCGTGTTGGGTGCCGCCGGTGATGGTGTTGGTCACCTGGGTGGTGGTGGGCGTCCCGGTCAGTGGGGTCAGTTCGTCGAGCAGCGCTCGTAGGTCGGCCGCCGCCGTCGGGTCGGATTGGAGGGCTCGGCGCAGGCGGGTTCGCCATTCGGCTTCGATGTCGGCCGCCACGATGTCGTTGCCCTGTGCCCGGGCCGTGGTCAACTCGCCCTGGGCTGCGTCGAGTTGTTGTTCCGTGGTGGATGGTTCGGAGCCGGTTCGGGAGAAGAAGGCGGCCAGCCGGCTGCGGGCCTGGGTCCAGGATTCGGAGACCATCAGGCCCACCATCGTGGTGGCTCCGGATGCTGCCAGCGTCATCAGTTCCGCTTCCATCGGGCCCCCGTCGTCGTTGCCGCAACGAACTCCGTGTTCCGCTCTTGGTGAGCCGCCGTGTACGCATTGTCGCGCACCGGCGGGCCGGTGGGCGGCCGGTCGGGCGAATACGTCGTCGGTCAGCCGGCGGGGGGTTGGCCGGAGCCCTGGAGGCGTTCCAGGTCGGAGGCGCGGACCTGGATGACGAACAGGGCGATCACCGCGGCGACCACCGCGAAGATCGCGGCCACGATGAACGCCGAGGAGACGCCGCTCGTGAGCACCTGGTCGCTCCACGGCGCGGGCAACACACCGGTGCGGTCGAACTCGGCCCGCTGCGTCGGGGTGGCCTGGGCGAGGAAGGCGGGGACCTGGTCCTTGGCCTCATTGCGGGTGGCCGTGCCGAAGACGGTGACCAGGATCGACAAGCCGAGCGAGCCACCGACCTGCTGCATCGCGTTGAGCAGCCCGGAAGCCGCGCCGGAGTCGCGCGCCCGCACGCCGGAGACCGCCATCAGCGTCAGGGACACGAACTGCATGCCCATGCCCACGCCGAACACCAGCGTCGGCCCGAGGATGCTGCCCAGATACGTGCTGTGCACATCGGTGCGGGTGAGCCAGCCCAGCCCCGCCGCCGCGAGCAGCGCGCCGACGACCATGAACGGCTTGGGCCCGTAGCGCGGCAGCAGCTGCGAGGCGAATCCCGCGCCGACCGCGATCACCGCGCTGATCGGCAGGAACGCGAGCCCGGTCCGGAGCGGGCTGAAGCCCAGCACGTCCTGGACCCACAGGGTCAGGAAGAAGAACATCCCGAAGATCGCCGCCGCCAGGCACAACATGATGCCGTACGTACCGGCCCGGTTACGGTCGGCGAACATCTTCAACGGGGTGATCGGCTGCCGCGAGTTGCGCTCGATCGAGATGAAGAGCGCGAGCAGCACCACGGCCGCCGCGAACGCGCCCAGGGTGAACGCGTCGCGCCACCCCTCCTGCGCGGCCCGGATGAAGCCGTACACGAGCGAGGTGATGCCCAGCGTGGAGGTGAGCGCGCCGAGCAGGTCGAAGTGCCCCGGATGGCGCTCGGATTCGCGGATGTAGCGCGGCGTGGCCAGCGCCAGCAGCACCCCGATCGGCACGTTGACGAAGAACACCCACCGCCAGTTCAGCCACTCGACCAGGACCCCGCCCGCGAGCAGCCCGATCGCGCCACCACCGGCGGACACCGCCGCGAACACCCCGAACGCCCGGTTGCGGGCCGGGCCTTCGGGAAACGTGGTGGTGATCAGGGCGAGCGCGGTCGGCGACGCGATCGCGCCGCCGACGCCCTGGAGCGCGCGGGCGGCGAGCAACTCCGGCGCGCTTTGCGCGAGTCCGCCGAGCAGCGAGGCGAGCGCGAACAACAACACGCCGAAGATGAACACCCGGCGCCTGCCCAGGATGTCGCCCGCGCGCCCACCGAGCAGCAGCAGCCCGCCGAAGGTCAGCGTGTACGCGTTGAGCACCCAGGACAGGCCGGTGGTGGAGAAGTCCAACGACCGCTGGATGTGCGGCAGGGCGATGTTCACGATGGTGATGTCCAGGACCACCATCAACTGACAGGAGGCGATCACCGCGAGCGCCGCGCCGTTGCCGCCGCTTCGCTTCGGTGCGGCGGCGGTCTGCGAGGGTGTCGCGTTCGGATGCGCCATGGTGTGTCCTGCGAGGCGATGGGCTTGCCGGTCGAGGCGTCGAGGCGTCGAGGCGACGCCCGCCTGCGGTGCGGGCCGTACGGAACGGACCCACTCGTTCGACCGTAAACCCGCACCGGCCGGCCCACCACCGGGCACCGCGCGGGGTCGGGGTGGCGAACCCGCGCGGTGGACTGGGGTCAGGACGTCCTGGGGGTGGCGCGCACGCCCATGTGGAGGTACTGGCTGCCGTCGGCGAGACGGTAGAAGACCACGTTGTCCCACAACGTGGCGCCCTCGCGCTGCCCGACGAACGTGGTCTCGTCGACCGGGGTGAGCGTCAATTGCATGTCCGGCGAGATGTCGGCCAGCTCGCCGGTGGTCTGGAGGAGCATGTGCAGCCGACCGTCCCGGACCGAGACGGTGGTGCGGTTGCCCACCCGCTCGTAGACGCCGGCGTACTGCTCGACGTCCACCTCGACCGGGGTCTGCGGCGGGCCCAGCTGCGGCGACATGGTGATGCCGGCCAGCGTGGCGAACAGCTCGCCGCCGAGCGCGCGTACCAGTGCCGAGGTGTCGCCGCCGTTGGCCAGCACACACACCACGGTGCCGGTGTCCGGCACCACCCACAACATCGCCGACTGGCCGATGGTGTTGCCCGCGTGCATGATCACCCGGTGGCCGGACCACTCGTCGAGGATCCACCCGATCCCCCACTGCGGCGCGAGCGTGTACGGGTTCGGCAGGTCCACCTGCGGCTCGGTCATCCCCGTCGGCTCGGCCAGCAGCTCGGTACCCAGGTGCGCGCGACCGAAGGCCACCACGTCGCTCGCCCGCGCGCAGATCAGGCCGGCCGGCCCCATCGCCCGCGGCAGACCCCACACGGAGGTCGCCTTGCCGTCCTCCACGTGCCCCGTCGCCGCGCTGAAGCGCAGCACGTCCTCGGGCAGCGTCCAGGTGTGGGTCAGGCCCAGGGGCTCGCAGATCTGCTCGCGCAGCGCCGCGTCCCAGGTCTTGCCGGTCAGCCGCTCGACGATCCGGCCGGCGATCACGAAGCCCGTGTTGCAGTAGGAGAAGCTCTCCCCGATCGGGTGGTTCTGGGTCAGGTCCGCGCAGGCCGCGACGTACTTTTCCAGACAGTCGTCGCCGCGCCCGGTGTCCAGGAACAGGTCGCCGTCTATGCCGGAGGTGTGCGTCAGCAGCTGCCGCACCGTCACCGACTTCGTCACCTCGGCGTCGGCGACCTTGAACTCGGGCAGCAGGTCGACGACCGGGGTGTCCAGGGTGAGCCGGCCCTGCTCGGCGAGGAGCATCAGCTGGGTGGCGGTCCAGACCTTGCTCACCGAGCCGATCTGGAACAGCGAGTCGACCGAGACGGGCGTACCGGTGTCCCGGTTGAGCACACCGGCGGCGAAGCTGTGCACCTCGCCGCCGTGCCAGAACGCGAGGCTCGCACCCGGCACGTCGTATTCGGCGATCAACTCGGCGAGGCGGGCGTTCCAATGCGCGGTGTCGACGACGGTTCCGGTCATGGGGCCTTCTTTCACGGGAGTCCGGAGGCGTACGGGCACGCTACGCGGACGACGGCCCGCTGCTGATGGCCGCGACGACGAACCCGAGCGCCGGTGTTCGTGCGAACGCACAATCAGCGGTCGCGATCGCCCTGCCCCGCCCGAACCAGGCCGGATTCGTACGCCACGACCACCGCCTGGGCCCGGTCCCGCACGTCGAGCTTGGTCAGCAGGTCCGCCTCCCGCCGCTCCAGACCGGCCGGCTCCACCCGAATCGCCGCGGCGATCTCGCGGTCGGCCTTGCCGGTCGCGAACAGGCGCAGCAGCGCCAGCTCGGCCGGACCGAGCCGGGCCAGCCGATCGGGCTCGGACGCGGGGCCGACACCCGCCGGCGGCGTCGGCGCGGGCGCCGGCTCCTCCCCCGCCAACGGCAACACCGCCGCGACCCGGAACCCGCCGTCGGCCACCCGCCCCGCCTCGAACGACCCGCCGTGCACCGCCACCCGCTCACGCATCCCGACCAGCCCGTGCCCACCACCGGTCATCGCATGGTCGCCGACGACCACCTCGCCACCCCCGTCGTCGCGGATCTCCACGGCGACCGCCCCCGGCAGGTATTCCAGCCGCACCGTCGCCGTCGCCCCGTCCCCCGCGTGCTTGCGGGCGTTGGTCAGCGCCTCCTGGGTGATCCGGTACACCGCCAGCCCCACCGGCAGCGGCAACGCGCGCGGCGCGCCCAGCACGCGCAGCTCGGTGGGCAGCCCGGCCAGGCAGGATTCGGCGATCAGCCGGGCCAGGTCGTCCACGCCGGGCTGCGGGGCCACCGAGGCCGCCTGGTCCGGGTCGTGGTCGCTGCGCAGTACACCGAGCAACTGCCGCATCTCGCCGAGCGCGACCCGGCCGGACGCCTCCAGGGTGAGCAGCGCGGCGCGGGCCGCCTCCGGGTCGCGGTCCAGGCTGGCCCGGGCACCGCCGGACATCAGGTGCATCGTGGTGATGTGGTGCGCCACGATGTCGTGCAGTTCGCGGGCGATCCGGCGGCGCTCGTCGGACAGTGCCCGGTCGGCCAGCAGCACGCGGTTGACCTCGATCTGCCCCTGCCAGTTCCGTACCGCCACGCTGACCCCGATCACGAGCAGGACCGCCACGAAGTCGCCGCTGAACAGCCAGAGGAAGGACTGCGAGGCGTTGGGATATCCCGTCGCCTGGGCCGCCAGCGTGGCCAGCGCCGCGAGCGCCACCGTCCGGGCCCGACCGGCCAGGCCGACCGTGTACAACGCCACGGCCAGCGCGATACCGAAACGTTGCGGCATCGCCAGGAGCAGGTTGAGCACCACCACCAGGGTCAGCACGAACGACAACACGCCGATCGGCGACCGACGGCGCGCGAGCAGGCTCGCGGCCGACACGAGCATGAACAGCGTGCCGACGACCCGCTCTCCCGGTCCGGCGGAGGGAAGGGTGATGAAGAACCCGAAGGTGTCCACGGCCGCCGCCACCAGGCAGATCACGAGGTCGGCCCGGGTGACGCCGAGGAATGCCCACCGGCCGGGGGGCGCCCCCGGGGTCGACGTCGTGCCTGCGAGGTCACGCCCGGTGACGGCCCTGCCGAGCGCGGCCCAGGACTCGGGGCCGAAGCCCATCCGGGGTCTCCTTCCATGGGGAACGGCGTGCCAGTATTCCATCGTGGCGGAATAGGCACGAATCGCCGCAATAGACACCCACTGGGTGCGGCGCGCGGTTCCTCATGTTTATTAAATCTTCGGCCGGGTCCCGAGGTTTTAGGGTG
>NZ_JBHTVA010000052.1:0-82266 GCF_042793325.1 Embleya sp. NPDC056575 | reverse complement strand
ACGCCGACATCGTGCTCATGTTCGACCAGGGCGGCGCACAGACGACGCTGCGGACCACCCGCACCGCACCTGCGGTCGACTGCGGCGCGGCACCGAGGTGTCTGCCGGAGCCCGGTGGACCCGGATGGCGAGCGGTGCGGGCGGGCGGTACATCCGACCGGGCGCCTTCGCGGGGAACGGGTGCCGACGTTCGGAAGGTCGTCGTCCGCCCCGCATGGTTGGCGCGTTCTGGGTCGTGGGCAGGGCCGGCATGGCGCCGGGCCGGGTGCGCCGTGCGGCTTCGTCGGCGTGCCGAGCCCTTGGCCGCTCCGGGGCTCACGTGATCGGTTTCGCTCGTTCCGTGCTGCGGCGCTCGTGATGGCCGGGGGTCACAGACGCTCCAGGAAAAGCGACATGAGCAGTGACTCGACCGTGCAGACGAAGGTGCGAGCGGTGGTGATGTCGCCTCGGGAGGCGTGTTCGAGTTTTTGGCCGTGGTTGCTGATCCTGGTCGTCATTGCCATGAGGGCGTCGATCTGGGCGCGGACGAGTTCGGGTCCGGGTGACCGGTGGGACGCGAAGACGGCGTCCACCAGGCTGCGCGGCGGAACTCTCCGTGTCAGAGGCCGGGTGAACAGCGCGAACTCTCGGTCGAGATCGGGTTCGTGGTCTGCTGCCCGCCCGATGGCCACGAGCAGCGCGGTCTCGGTGACTCGGAAGCGGTCTCGTCTGCCGATGCGTCGTCGAACATGCGTGGGCCCTCGTTCCCCCGTCGTCCGTGCTCGCGTCGTCGGCGCGAACGTGGGCGACGGTATGCACGAGGGGGGACATCCCGGAGGCGCCCATCTCGGCGCGGCGAGGGTGGGACCGGTCAGGGACGGCGGACTCAGGCACCCGGGACAACGGGGGGCCGATGGTGAAGCGCAGGCGCCGGGATCGGGTCCGGTGCCGGATCCGGGACCTCGACCGGGACCGGATGGCCGCGAGCCGGGTCGCACCCCGGCCCGCCGCCGCCCCCGTCCACGCACAGCAAGGCAACACGATGAACCACACCGGATGCCCGCACGGGCCACCCCGTCCCCGCTTCGGCGCCCGCGCCAGGGATACCGTCACTCCGGAGAACCGCCCGAACCCGGACCCCAACCCCAACCCGGACCCGAACCCGATCCCGAGTTCGAGTCCGGACCCGAGCCGGCGCCGTGTTCGATACCCGCCCATGCCGCCCCCCGGGCCGACCGCTCCGCTCCCGGAGGTGCTGCTGCCGGCGACGCCCCTGTCCCGGCTCGAACACCTCGTCGGGGCACGCCGGTTGGCCGAGGTGCGCGACGCGCTGCGTGCGGCCCGGACGCGCCTCGCCGGCCGCGAGGTCTGGCACGTCAGCGACAATCCGACGCGCGGCGGCGTCGCCGAACTCCTGCGCACCACCCTGCCCCACCTGCGTGGCGAGGGTATCGATACCCGATGGGCCACGATCGAGGGCAGCAGGGAGTTCCGCGCCTTCACCAAGGCGCTCTACTACCGGTTGTGCGGGGTGGCCGCCCGCGACCACGAGGACGTGCCGGACCCGGAAGGCGGACGGGACCTGTACGAGCAGGTGAGTCGCGCCGCCGCGCGGCGACTGCTCGGCGTCGTGCGTCGGAGCAGCGTGGTCGTCCTGCACGATCACCAGACGGCCGGCCTGATCCCGTACCTGCGCGAGGCCGGGTGCGTCGTCTTGTGGCAATGCCACATCGGCACCCCTCTCGACGCCGAACGGGCGGGTCCCGCATGGGACTTCCTGCGTCGATACCTGTCCGCCGCACACGGCTTCATCGCGTCCTACGACGGAGCGTTGTCCGCAGGGCCACCCGATGTGCCGATTCGTGTCCTGACGCCCTCCATCAATCCGCTGGCACCGAAGAACCTCCTCCTGCGGCCCGCCGCAGAGGCGTCGCGGCTGATGGCCCGGATCGACCGGGACACCGGATCGTTGCCGGTGGGTACCCCGCTGGTGACGCAGGTGAGTCGATGGGACCGGGTGAAGGACATTCCGGGCGTGATCGAGGCGTTCACCGACCACGTCGATCCGGGGTTCGGCGCGCACCTGCTCCTCGTGGGGCCCCGGGCGGCCGGCGATCCGCAGGCCGAACGGGTACTCGCGGAGTGCCGCGAAGCCCGCGAGCGTCGCCCGAACCAGCGGGATCGGGTGCATCTGGTGCAGATCCCCACCGACCAGCCCACCGAGCACGCGCTGACGATCAACGCCATCCAGAGGTGCTCGACCGTGGTGATCCAGAAGAGTCTCGCGGAGGGATTCGGGTTGACCGTGTCGGAGGCCGCCTGGAAGGGGCGGCCCGTCGTCGCCTCACCGGTGGGCGGCATCCGGCAGCAGATCGAACACGGCCGGTCCGGGCTGCTGTTGGCGCACGCGCGTGATCTGTCCGGGCTCGGCGCCGCGGTCGGGCGATTGCTCGCCGACCCGACGTACGCCCGGGAACTGGGCGAGAACGGACGACGACACGTGCGCGGGCGCTTCCTCACCGACAGCGGCGTGCTGGGGCTCGCCCGGATTCTCTCCGATGTCGCGTAGGAGACGGCCGGAGACGGCTGGACGCGGCAGCGGCCCCGTCCACCACGACACCAAGGAGAACCGATCACCATGCGCATTCTCGCCCTCGGCGCCCATCCCGACGACGTCGAACTTTTGTGCGCGGGCACCCTCGCGTACTACCGGGCACGAGGCGCCCACGTGGACATCGCCATCCTGACCAACGGCGCGCCCACCGCGCGAGTCGCCCCTCCCGTTGCCACGATCGGCGTCCGCGCGCGCGAGGCTCGCGAAGCCGCGTCGGTACTGGGAGTCGATCCGATCCTCCTCGGCCTCCCCGACGGCTTCCTCTACGACACCCCCGAGACCCGACTGCTCGTCGTGGACCTGCTCCGCCGTACCCGCCCCGACCTGGTCTTCGCACACCACCCCGACGACTACCACCCCGACCACCGGGCCGCGAGCGCCCTCGCGGGCGCCGCGCGGCTGCTGGCCCGCGAACCGGGCATCGAAACCGACCACCCCGCGCTCGGCGCGGTGCCGGGGATGTTCCACATGGACACCCTGACCGGCGCGAACGCGGGTACACCGGACCTGTGGGTGGACATCACCGACACGATGCCGACGAAGGAGGCCATGCTGGCGCGCCACGAGAGCCAGAACGATCGCCGCCGCCGGCGCGCCGGCCGGGACTTCGTGGATCTCGCCCGGCGGCAGTCCACCGTGCGCGGCGCCGAGGTGGGCGTCGCCCACGCGGAGGCGTTCACGGGCGCCCGGGCCCATCCGCCGACGACCCCCACCGCCCTCAAACTGCCGTGGATCGCCCGTGCCGCGCCGGAGGTGGGCAACGCGTCCGAGTCCCTCGACACGACGCGCGAACACCGCCGAGCCGGGGCATGAGACCCGGGACGGGAAGGAACGGAACCGCATGCGTATCCGAGCCGACGCGGCGCCCGCCACCCGGCCCGAAGGGCCCCGACGCGGCGCAGAGCAGCGCCGATCGCGCGTCGGCCGTCGCGGGTTGTACACCGTGTTCTTCCTCAACGGATCGATCCTCGCCAGTTGGGCGCCGCGCATTCCGCAGGTCAAGGCCGACCTCCACCTGTCGGACGGGCAACTGGGCATCGCCCTGCTCGGCGTCGCGCTGGGTTCGGTTCCGGCGATGCCGGCGGCCGGCATCTTGGTGGACCGATTCGGCAGCCGGATCGTCACCCGCGCCGCACTGCCGGTGTACGCGTCGGCGATCGCCCTGCTCGCACCGGCCGACGGACTGCTCTCCCTGACCCTCGCCCTCGCGGTCCTGGGCGCCGCGGTGGGCACCCTGGACGTGGCCATGAACACCCACGCCGTCGACGGCGAACGCGGCTCGCGGCGCTCCGGCATCTCCTCGTTCCACGGCCTCTACAGCGCGGGCGCGCTCGCCGGCGCGCTGATCGGTACGGCCGCGGCGGCGGCCGGAGTGCGTCCGGACACCCAGTTCCTCGTCACCGCCGCCGTGGCCCTACTCGCCTCGGCGCCGGCCGCCGCGGTGCTGCGGCCGGCCGTACACGCCGTGCACCGGTCGCGGACGCGGCCCCGCTCCCGGGTCGGGCCCGGATCGCGCCGGCGCCTGCTGTGGCTGAGCCTGCTCGGGCTGTCCGTGCTGCTCATCGAAGGGGTGATCACCGACTGGGGCACGGTATACCTCGCGGATTCGGTGCACGCGCGGCCCGGCGTGTCGGGCACGGGCTACGCGGCGTTCGCGCTGGCCATGACGCTCGGGCGGCTCGCCGGTGACCGTGCGGCGGCGCGATTCGGCCCGGTTCGCGTCGTGCGCTTCGGCGCGCTGACGGCCGGCTCCGCCGCCGCGATCGCGATCGCGGCGCCCACCCCGTGGGTGGTGGTACCGGCGTTCGCGGCCGTCGGCCTGGGTATCGCGTCCTCGTTCCCGCTCGTGCTCGGCGGTGTCGGCCGGCAGTTCCCCGATGCGCCGGGCCCGGCGGTCGCCACCGTCTCCAGCACCGGCTACCTGGCCTTCCTCGCCGGACCGCCACTCGTCGGCTTCCTCGCCGCCCACCTCGCCCTCCGCGCGGCCCTGCTCGTGCTGCCCCTCCTCGCCCTCGCCGCCGCGTCCCTCGCCGGACTCCTGTCCCGCGAACCGAGCATCGACCCACACCCACGCCGGCCACAACCGTGTGCCAGTGCGTGACACAGATCGACAGGGCGGACCACTTCCTGGTCAACGCGCTGCTCGACGACGGGCCGGCGTTCTTCGGGGTCGGCCGGGACGACACGATCGAGCTGGTCTCGATCCGGGACTCGATGGGACTGCGCGGCACCCGCAGCCGGTTGGTGGAGTTCGCGCAACGCCGCTGCGCGCGAGCACCGGTGCCACATCGTCGACCCGACCGCGCCGAACGTCATCGCGCTCGGCCTGCCGTGGTTGTCGATCGGCGTCGCCGAGGCCGCGCTCGACGCGTGCACCGACCATGCCCGCAAGCGCGTCGTGCCGAGCGGTTCGTCATGTGGGTGGCCGGCACGCCGAACGCGGTGAGCAGCGCGGCGCGATCCGCCTCGGGTGAATCCGTATGTCATTCCCCGCACAGCCGCGTCGAAGCCGGCGTCGACGTCGGTGCCGAGCGCCGCGAACGGGCCGATGGTCGGGTTGAACAGGCCGATGGTGACGTTGCTTTTGGTGCCGGTCGCCTTGGCGTCGTTGTTCTGCGGGCCGCCGGCCTTGCTCGAGGAGTTCTTGCCGCCGCAGGCCGCGACGACCAGGAGCGCCGCGGCCGCGACCGCGGCCACTCCGACGCCGGACGCGGACTGGAAAGTGGGCCGCGTGGTCCCATCACGCCTCGGACGGGGTCGTCGCGTCCCGGCCCGGAACGCATGGCGCAATCCCTTTGCGTGTTGTGCAAAGCGGTTCATCGTGGGGGTGCGCGGGTGCTATCACTGGGAGTTCCCGCACCGGCAGGCGAGGAGGTCGTCCGTGGCCGGCGTCAGGCAACAGCGGCAGCAACCGGGGTCGGGCATGCGGGTACGGCAGGCTCGGCCGGCCCGGGCATGGACGCCGGCCGAACTCGGTCGGCGTGCCGGGTACTCGGCCGCGCAGGTCTCGCGGTACGAACGCGGCCTCGCGCCGTTGACGGACGTCACGGTCATCCGGCGGTTCGCCCACGCGCTGGAGTTGTCGGTCAAGGACTTCGGGCTCGCGCCGACGCCGCCGTTACCGGGAGCGCGTCCGGCCGCGCATGGACCGTTTCCGGGGCTGCCGGGTCCCACTGTGGTGCGCGAGAACCCACGAGAGGGCGAGAACGTGCGCAGACGAAGCCTGTTGGCGAACCTGGCTGCCACCGCGTCCCTCCCCCTCGTCGGGGCCGGAGGCGCGCGGACGCCGGCGTCGGGCGATGTCCTGGTCGCGCGGGTGCGCGATGCGATGCTCGGTCTTGACGTCGCGCCGCCGACCACCACGACGGCGCGGGTGCGCGGCGCGTTGGCCGTGGCCATGGGCGACTATCACGCCGGTCGCTACGGCGCGCTCGCGGAACGCCTGCCGTGCCTGGTCGCGGCCGGCCACGCCCTGGCCGACGACGGCGCGAGCGCCGAGCACCAGGCGCTGCTGGCGGAGGTCTATGTGCTGACCACGCGCATGCTGATCAAGCTGGACGACGTCCAGTTGGGGTGGATGGCCGCCGACCGCGCCCGCGCCACCGCCCACGCCGGGAACAGCCCCTTGGTCGCCGCGGAGGCGGCCCGCAACCTGGCCGTTCTCGCCCGCAAGGCCGGATGGCACGAACAGGCCATGCGCATCGCTCTCGACGCCGCCGACCACCCCACCCTCCAGGGCCCCTCCCCGCGCTTCGCCGCCGAATGGGGACTGCTGATCCAATCCGCCGCGTACACGGCCGCGCGGGCCGGGGATCGGGACGGCATGCGTGAACTCACCGACGAGGCGGCCGCCATCGCCGAGCGCCAGGGCGGGGTCATGCTCCGCGACCACGGCGGCGGCTTCGGACCCGCCACCGTCGCCCTCCACCGCATCTCCGCCGAGAACGCCGCCGGCGACCCCGGCGCGGCCATCACCGCGGCCCGCACCATCGCACCCGCGACCCTGCCCACTGTGGAGCGCCGCTGCCGCTACTTCACCGACATCGCCACCGCCTACGCCCACTGGGGACGCCGCGACCACAGCCTCCAAGCCCTCCCGACCGCCGAACGCTGCTCCCCCGAGGAAACCCACACCCGACCCGCCGTCCGCGCCCACGTCACCGGACTCCTCATCGGCGGGCGCACCACACCCGAACTCCGCACACTCGCCACACGCTGCGCCATCACCTGACTTGGCTGCCCCCAACTGGTGGGAGACCGCGGACGGGGTCGCAGAGGCGCTGGAGGGCGTGGCGGCCGGTCCGGATCGCTGCCGGGCACCGGACGCCACCGGACACGCCATGCGCGCCTTGGTCGCGCTCCTGGCCGGCGTCAATATCCGGGCCGCCGACATCCTGCACCCGGTGACCACCGTCCTCGGCCCAGCGCTCGACGTGTTCGAGGCCCACGTCCAGGCGACGAACAGAGCCACCGATGGCGGGAAACCCGTCGCCGGACGAATTCGTGCGGAAGCCAGGGACCCGCACCTTCCGTGAGTGGGATCATGCGATGTGACCCGTGGGGCATGGACGCGATATGAAGGCAATGACGTCGAGGCCGTTGTGGCGATGTTCGTCAACCGTGAGCATGTCGACTCGGTGCGTATCACCCCCTCGAGCGGCGACGGTGGAGTGGACATCCTCGATCGCGGCGCGGGGCCCAACAGCACCGACGTGGTGTAGCAGGTCAAAAGGTACACCGGGCCGTTGGATACCAAGCAGAAGGGCGAGGTCGAGAAGTCCCTGCGCGCTCTCGTGCGGGATCCTCGCCGGGCCGGGTTGAACGTGGGGCCCTGGCGTCTGGTGACGCCGTGGGATCCGACGCCCGAGGCGGAGACCTGGCTGCACGACTTCGCGACCGCTCACGGTGTGAGCCCGACGTGGCGTGGGTTCACCTACGTCGAGCAACTCGCCGCAAAGTACCCGGACATCGTGGACTTCTACCTCAATGGCGGCGCGGATCGGATCAAGGAGGCGCACGCAACGGTCGCCGCGCTCTTCGGGGTCGAACGGGGCGAACCGAGCACGGACGTCGGCGAACTTGCGTTCACCACACCGGATCGCACGGTCCGCTACCGCCGCCCGCACGACCAGGCATAGAACGGGAATCGGGGGACCTCGCCGGTCACCGTGGGCCGCTATGCAGGCCGTCGAGGATCGGAGACCGCTCTCGACGACATCACGACCCCGGCGGGGCCGAAGTGGGGGGCGTGCTCGTGTCGGACCGCTCGGCCGGCATCCCGAGTCCCGCGACCGTCGACCATGCGAAGGAGCCGAGCCGTGAGTACCGACACCGTCGAGTGGTTGCAGAACTCCTACTTCGTCGAGTTCGGCTACTGCGTGACCTTCGCGCGCGCGGGCTGTCGGCGACACCATTCCGGGCAACACGGCCGTCGTCGAGCAACTCGCGTGGTACCGCGACCGAAACCACCCGCCCGCCCCGGTGATTCACGACCGACACCCCGCCCGCACGGCACGCTGAACACCCGCACGCGGGCGCAGCGGTCGGAAGCCGTTTCCGTCGCCGGTCGGGATCGGCCGGCCTCGGAGGGTGCGGGCGTGTTCCGGCCGGTTCCCGGTCGTCTCGGCCCGGGGTTCAGGCCGTGGAATGCCCGCTGTCCGGGTACTCCTCGGAGGGTATCGAGTCCCACTCGGTGTTCGCGCCCTCGCGCGTCACCATGAACAACGGGCGCGATCGCAGGACCCGCCCGACCATCTGCCCGCACAACACGACCCCGGAATCGTCCGGTCCCGCGAAACCCTCGAGCGAGTAGCGAAGGTACACGTCCCTCGTCTCGGCGTACGCGATCGCGTCGCTCTCCAACTCCTCCCGGTCCCTGCCGACCAGGGCAAGTCCGTCGAGGGCGACCCGGGGACCGTGCACGGCGTCGACGGCCACGCAGAACAGCCCCGTATCCCGGCTGACGTAGGCCATGACCGCAGGCGGTGAGAGAGCGGGCCCGTGACGGCGGACCTCGATCCACCACGTCGGCGAGAACGCCGCGTGGCCGCGCACGCAATCACCGACCCTCGTCCGACCGAGTATCCCGGCCGCCGCCTCGACCACCTCGTCGACGGTCATACCGAACCGCAGCGGTCCGACACCGACATCCGGCACGTAGAACCACTCGTCCCATTCGGCAACCCCGGTCCCGGGCACCGCGGTCGCCCCCCAGACCTGCCGCCGCCTCGCGATCGGGGCGTCGTCCGGCATCGGGAACGGCGGACGCGGCGGGCGGTCGGCGAGAACCTCCTCCAGGTGTTCGCGCTCGTAGCACTCGATCGCGTACGCCAACGCCCCGTACGCGTCGACGTCCAACCGGGGCACCCACCCCATGTAGCGGGCGTGGTCCGCCGCGAAGACGGCGTCGACGGCCCGCATGTACGCGTCGAAATCGGCCAGAACGGCGCCGGGCACCGGAACATCGGTCACGGGAACGATCATCACCGACGGCCCCGACACACCGGGCGCGCCGCTCCGTCGTCCGAAAGCCGGACCCGGCGCAGCCGGGGCGAGCCCGGACTCGGGAACCGCGCCGAACACGGTCCGAGACCGCGTCCGCCCAGGCGGCGGGATGCGGGTGGTATCGGGCCGCGGCCGCGTGGGTTCACGCTTGGGCTATCCACGACCCCTTGCTGATGAGGGGCGATCGGCCATCACGGCGTTTGGTCTTGTCTCCCCTGGCGTGACGAACCGGTGCTCGGCTCCCCCGGGCCTGAAAAACCCCGTGCCCGGCATCGGGTTTCGGGCCGATGATGTTCTTCTGCCCCGTTTCCCCGCCGCTGTCTCGGCGCCGGGTCTGGAGACTCTCATGCCTGATACGGCCTTTCGGTTGACGTTCGATCTGATCCGCTGCACTGGGTGTGGTGTCCAGCGAGTGCGCGGCGTGCCGTGCGCCGACTGCGGTCGGACGCCGCCTCGCTGGGAGATCAATCACAACAGCGCCGGCCGCCGTGCCGCGGCCGAGGCCGCGGTACGTGTGTACGACGAGCCGGCTCGCGCGGTATCGGTTGCCCGGTTCGCGTGGGAGGACTTCGACCTGCTCTGCGGGAGGCTCGAGGCGTGGCTTCGTGGCTTCTTCCGGACGATGCAGGCGGTCGCCCGTAACGAACTCGGCTCGGCAGAGCGTCTTGCCGACGCTGTCCGCACCATCCTCGCCGAGCGGGCCCTGCTCGCGGCGGCGCCCCGCCATCGTCCCTACATCGGGTCCGTCGACGCCGCGGACGCCACTGTCGATCTGCTCGCGCGGATGGTCCGCAGCTACCTCGACACGCTTCGCGCGGACACCCCGCTGAAGGCCCAGCGGCACGCGGATGCCGCGCAGCGGCTGATCGACGAAGGCGAAGAGCGGCTGGCCCGGTTCCGGTTGCTGCAGCATCAGTTGGTGAGCGTGATGTCGGTGGAGCGCTCCGAGGAACAGCTGGCCGCGCTTCTCCAGCAGGCGTCTGTGGACCTCGGCGTGAAGACCTTGTCCCAACTGATCATCGCGGGCGAGCAGATGGTGGAGGGCCTGACCGGTGACGCGCCCGGACGGGACTGCGGCATCGGCCTTCATTTCGCCATGTACGACACCGCGATGCGTCTGCTCGGCGACCAGGCGCGTTTTCGCCGGCTCGTGGCCGACAGCTATGCCCTGTTCGCGGGCAACCCGGGCGTGTTGTCCGCGATCGCCGCCGAGCCGGACTTTCTGCCGGACCTGAAAGGTGCCCTCCTCGATCTCACCGACGCGGCCGGGCAGGCCACATATGTCGCGCGAACCTCGACCATTCCTCGGCAACTCGGAAGTGCCCTCGCGGACGTCGCCGCGAGCCAGGTGGAAGGCCCCGGGCGGCTGAGTGCCATCGCCCTGCTGGTCGTCACCGGGCGAAAGACCCGCCCCTATGACAAGTTGCGCCACGACAACGGGACCACGTTGTTGGGCAACGCCCGCGACCACGCGGACTTGGCGCCACTGCTGACGGGGTTCAACCCGCGGCTGCGAACGGCGCGTTCCCATGGCGGGATGCTCCGTTACACCGACACCGGGGTAACCCTTCTCGACAAGCACGGCCCGAGCGAGATCGCGTGGCCCGAACTCGCGGACGGCATTCTCACCGCCTGCGAGAGCAGCCTGGGGTGTTTGGTCGGGCTCCTTCAGGCGCTCAGCCGGCTGGGGGTCTCCTTCGGTGACAAGGACGACTACCTCGCCTTGGGCATCACGCCCGCCGGCATGGTCGCCGCAGTGCTCGGCGGGCAGGGCTGCGCGGACATCGACGTCTTCGCCGACGAACCCACGAACACCTGGCACATCACCGCGCTGGCACCGACCGGCAGCGAACTCACGTCGCTGCTCGTCGGGGCCGCGGCGCATATACCGGACACTGTCGAGCGTGTGGTGTTCACCGCCGAACGCGACGGCGAGATCCACGAACTGACAGGGCCTGCCGCGCTGCTTCGCCTCGTCCCGGCCGACAACACCGGACTCGAGGACGGCAGAGCCCTCATGCGCATGCTGCGCGCGTGGCGCCACAACGGGGAGCCCTTGATCGACACGGCTTCGCTGCGCCGGTGGGCCGCCATCCAGTCCCTGGCGTGCCTGGGGCAGGACGCCAATCCGATCCCGAGGCTGCGTGCACTGCGAACGCTCGCGCACAATACAGGCGACCCGGAACTCGCGCACGAGCTGACCGCGGCCATCCGCAACCACCGCCTGGGCCATGACAAGAACGCCTCCGCCCCGGGCGCCCTCGATCGGCTGCTCGCCTGGGCCGACGGTGCCTTCACCTTGCGCGTTGTGTGAAGTCCGGCATGGTCGTTCCCGACACCTGATCTTCGCTCGAGTCCACGATGCCCGGACGCCCGCAGAACCCACCGTCCGGGCATTGTCCCGTCCCGGTGCGGCCGCCCCGAGCGTCAACCGGCACCAGATTGCCAGGCAACACGTGTGAGGCCGCCGTGCGTTCACCCGGGTGAGGAGTTCGATCGCGACCCGGCCCGCATGGCGGGCGACCCCGGACCGACGTCCTCGTCAAGGCCGCCACCGTGCACGGCGCCGCCGAACCCGTGACCGCCGCCTATCCGAACGGGTTGTTCGCTCCCGAGAGGATGGAAAGGAAGAGGAGCGCGAAGCTGAGCCCGGTGGTGCTGTCTCCGCCTCTCGCGATGCCGGACGAGTTCAGGTCGTCATCGCGTGGGGGACCGTGCCCGGCAGGGGCCAGGTCGGGCCGGACGGGTCGTCGAACCACACGTGTTGGCCGCCGTCGGGCTCGACGCGCAGGCCGAAGCGTTCGGGGCCGGGGCGGCCCTGCGCGATCCAGCGGGCGTGGGTGTGTTCGATGTCGGCCCACACGTCGCGTTCGCCGTGCACGGTGACCGGGAACGGGCCCTGGTCCTCGCCTCGGGAGTGGTCGACGTCGGCCCAGTTCGCGCCGGTGGCGTCGATCACCCGCAGGGTGCAGCACCACTCGCCCGGCTGGGGATCGTCGGCGTGGGCAGTGAGGAAGCGGTATCCGGGCAGGGTGGCGCCTACGACGAACGCGGCCTCGGGCTCCTCGGGTTGCACCACCCACGGCGCCAGGTCCGACACACGCTCGCGGGTGGGGGCGCCGTGGTCCACGGGCGGCGGGTCGTCGTCGTACCCGGCCGCGGCGGCGCGCAGCGGCATGAACGAGCCCAGGGCGGCGAACGGGAAACGCGCCCACGTCGACGCCCGGCCGATGGAACACGAGCCCAGCGGGTACATCGCCGACCGAAGTAGCATCGGCCGCCAGTGATCTCAACGAGGGGAGCATCGCGTGCGGGCGATCGTGGGCGTGACTGTATCGGCCGTCATCCTGTTGGCGGCATGCAACGACACCGACTCCCCGAATAAACAGGCCACGGCCCCACCTTCGACATCGTCCCCGACGGCGACGACCGCACAGACCGTCGTCGCTCCGGAACCGGCCACATCCGCGCCGCCGGCGCCGACCGGCTCCAAAGCACCGAGCCCGTCGGCGACGTCCGGCACGCAGCCGGCACTGCAGGCCGCATCCACCGAGGCCGCGATCCAGCGCTACGAGCAGTTCCTGCACGCCGTGGGCCGCGAGGACCTCACCACGGTCTGCGACATCGCCGGCCCGGCGGCGAAGAAGGCCCAGGACGACGGCTTCGGCCCCTGCACCAGCACGATGCCCATCACGTTCGGAATGTTCTCCGCCACACAGAAGAAGGCCATGCAAACCGCCACGGTCGACCCGAGCCGCGTCTCGACACCCCGACCCGACAAGGTGAAGGTCCCCGCCACGGCGGTCCGCGCGAGCGTCCCCTTCTCCGAAAGCGACCTCGGCGACCAGACCCTCCAGTACATCGACAACGCGTGGTACATCGTCGACCAGAGTTAGACCTGTTCGCCCGGCCACGACGAAGGCGGAGCTGTACGGGCGGCTCCGCGAAAGCGTCGACGACGCGAAGTCCAGCTGCTTCTGTTCGACCTCTACTACGCCATCGTCGGGGCCACGACGGTGAACTTCCCCGCGCTGCTGCCCGGAGTCTGGCTGCACTGGGCCCCCAAGACCGTCCACCATCGCGGCTTTCACAGCGTCCAGGTGTACGCGCGCCCGTCGGGAGCGGCGAGGCACACGTGCTGACCGGTGGGCCCCGCCTCGAGGGTGAACCACTCGCGGCGGGGCCGATTCAGATCCAGCCACAGGCGATGCGCCCGCTCGATCGGTGCCCACAGATCCCGCCCACCGATCCACGCCACCTCCACTCCACGATCGGTCTCGGCGACCGTGGTGGCGCAGCCGTCGGCGGCGCGCAGGGTGGTGACGTGGCGGCCGTCGATGTGAGCGAATCTGCGGGTGGTGGTGGGGTCGAGGTGGAGCTGGGCGAAGAAGGAGAACGTCCAATCGTCCAGGACCCTGGGGGTCAGCGTCGAGCTTCGGGTCTCGCCCGCGGCGTGTGCGTCGTCCCGGCCCGCTTCGTGGGTGTCGGTGTCGGGCAGGAGCGGCATGAAGGCTGCGGGAGTGTGCATCAGGCGGCCCGCGGCGGTGCCGTCGGGGAGTTTCTTCAGCCAGGCGATCGACCCGCCGGCCAGAGTGCCCTTGAGCGGGACCACCAACACCGCGCCCGGCGCGCACTGTTCCATCCACGCCTTCGGGACGCGCGGGACCGAGGCGGTCGCGATCAGCCGATCGTACGGCGCGTTCACGGCCCAGCCGGTCGTGCCGTCCGCCAGGACGACGTCGGGGGTGAACCCCGCGGTCTTGAGGCGGTCGCGGGCGGTGTCGACCAGGTGCGGGGTGTGGTCGACGGTGGTGACGTTTTCCGCCCCGACCAGCCGGGCCAGCAGGGCGGTGTTGTAGCCGCTGCCGGTACCGATCTCCAGCGTCCGCGCGCCGGGGACGGGGTCGAGGGCATCGAGCATGTCGGCCATCAGATCCGGCGCCGTCGACGACGACGTCGGCACCCCCGACACGCCCTCGGGCGGGGCGTGTTCCGCGTGCACGCCGTCGACCTCGGTAATCAGCGACTCCCCCGAATACACCGCCTCCCACCACGCCCCGCCGTCGCCGATCTCGTCCGGATCATCGACGCGCCACGGGACGAAGCGGTCGCCGCCCGCGCGCCGGTAGAACACCGGGGTGAACACATGCCGGGGCACGTTGAGGAACGCCTCGGCGATCCGCGACGACAGCACCACGTCACCGGCGGCGATCCGCTCCACCAGGCGCACCCGCGCGGCGATCAGGGCCTGCTCGTCGTCGAGGACCTTCACGTGGCTCCTTCGAGGTAGTCGGCGATCGCCGCGGTGATCGGCAGCCCGGTGGCCTGTTCCACGAAGCCGTATTGTCCCGACGGATTCAACTCCAGCATCACCCACTCGCCGGCCGGGGTGATCACGAAATCGAACGCGCCGTACGGCAGACCGAGCGTGTCGAGCATCGCCAGGACGCCCCGGGTCACGTCCGGAGGCGGGTCGCACACCTTGTAGGTCAAGCTGTCGTAGTCGCGCCGCCAATCGACCCGGGCCGCGGCGGAGCCGGCGTGGATCTCGGCCGCGAACACCCGACCCGCCACCACCGTCAGCCGACACTCGTACGCCTTGGGGACCGCGGCCTGGAACAGGTGCGCGGTGGTGGCGATCGCCGGATCGTCCAACACGGCGGGGTCGACGACGCTCGCGTACACCGCCACCGACTCCCCGTCCACGGCACCCCGGACCGGACCGAACGGCTTGTACACCACCGAGCCCGCCACCTCGGCCGCGAACGCCCGCGCGGCCGCCGGGTCGTTGGTGATCAACGTGCGCGGGACCGTCAGGCCGCACTCGGCGGCCACCCGCAGTTGCAGGGGCTTGTACTCGGCGTCCGCCGCCCGACCCGGAGGAGGCAACCAACGGCAGGGCAGCGCGGCCAGAATCCCACCGAAACCGAGGCGGGCCTCGCGTTCCGCGATCCGTCGCGCAGGCGCGGACATGCCGGCGGGGAAACGCGGCCGGGTCGGGCGGCGGTAGTAGACCGACCGCACCGCGGCGAGATCGAGCTCGCGCCGGGCGTTGCGCAACGACCCCGTCCACGTCGCGCCGTCGAACGACGCGGCCAAGGACAGCTCGACCGGGAACTCGGCCAGATCGGCACGGAAGAGCGGCACCGCACGCCGGTTCAACTCCTCCACCACCAGGTCCGCGGTCGGATCGAAACGGCCCGACAGGACCAGGACATGGCCATCGCGACGCAGCGGCGGGAGCGGGGGCGGGGAGGGTCGCGTGGGTGCGGGTGTGTTGCGCGGTTCAATCGTCACTGGTGCCGGGGTCGTCGGGGGCGTCCATCTGGCCCGACGGTTGGGTGGGGCCGTAGGTCTTGGGTGGGTTCTTCGTCATGTAGATACCGGGTGGGAGGTCCTCGTACACGCCGGTCTGCGTCTCCTCGTCGTAGCCGACGTCGGCGGGGAGGATACCGCCGGTACCGGTGACCGGGACCAGGAACCGGAACGCGAACGGCACCGGACCTTCGCGGTCGGACAGGTCCGGCAACGGCTCCACCCCTGAGGGGTTCACCGGCAAGCGCAGCTCCGGCGCGTCCAACGCCAGGCCCAAGGTCGACCGTTCACGTGCTTCGCGTGCCTCGGTATCGGCCACGGCCGTCCCCTCTCCGCACGGTGATAACGGTTCGAGCATGCACACCCACACACCGCCACCACAAGAGGGACGGGACCGGGGCTGCTTGAAGCGGCCCGACAACGTGAGGGGCGGTTCGTGTAAGACGAGCCTTGGGACAAGGGGTCGGGCACATGGCTGGTCGTCTCAGTTGCCGCCATCGCGCTTGGTCGGTGCGTCCGGGGTCGCGGCTTCCGGCACGAGGCGATCTGTGTCCGACAGATCGAGCGCGGTGTACTCCGGAGACTGGGGGGTCATTGTCCGCCACGACGATCTGTAGGTCGTTGGTGGTCGTGGGCGGCGGTAAGGAGGGGTCGTGTTCCAGATCGACTCCTTCGTGGCCGACGTTGTTGCTGAGGCCATCGATGACCAGGATGTTGGGGAGCAGAATGCTGTTGTCGCCGAGCGCAACGAGTTGGTGCGCAAGGATGTGCGGCCACGTCGACGAGGGCTTCCGCTCCCTGGGAGCCGAGGTCTGCGAAGGGGCGGCGCCGAACTGACCGGCGTCGCCTACCGCCACAAACCCACCACCCCGAACGCCCTCACCGGCCCTGGCGACTGGAAGCCGTCACCAAGATCACTCCCATCGGGCACCTGAACAAACGAACACCCGGCCGACCTCGAAGCATGGATCATCTGTCCTGAGCCGCGTCACAAGGATCGGAGACACCATGGGAGACAGGTGGCAACTCCTGCTGGGCGAGCGCCAGATCAGGGACGGGAAGAACAAGACACGGGCCAAGCTCATGACGGTCTTCCGCGAGGAGGACAAATACATGAATGTCGACTGGGTCCGCCAAATCGACGAATGGAACGCCCACGCTGCCAGCGAGGACGGAATAGCAACATGGGATGACATCGAAGGCATCGAGGGTCCCGACACCGGCGATATCTTCGGTTACCGAACGACGGTCCAGACGGCCATCATCCGCCTCACGCTGATGGGCTTCGACCCGGAACGATGCCGCCGGCAACTGATCGACGACCTCGACGAGCGGACCGATGATGGGGTCCTGGTCCTGACGGGCCACCCCCAGGGGCCACTAAGCCGTCCTCGGAACGAATACAAAATCGCCGTCGAGGAAGTCATCGACACCGGGATAGAGGCCTACCTCAAAGGAACCGGACTGCCTTACTGGGACTCGCGTTGGAGCGAGGAGCCACACCCGTTGCTGACCGAGCTGGAAGAGCTTTGCACTCACGAGGTGAACTGGTTCTTCGACCACTCCGACCCCCGACTGTTCCTCGGTCTGATCTTGCGATCTCAAGACCCCCAGGCCGTCCTGCAGATCGACCTGAGCGGCCTGTTGTCCGCCGGCTACCTCAACAGCACCGAAGCAGTCTCCACCGAGGCTCTCCAGCAGTTGCGCGACGAGACGGCGAGCAGCGGACCCATCATCGTGATTACCGAAGGGAAGTTCGACTCCCGAGTCCTCGGCCGGGCATTACGGATTGTCCGCCCCGACGTTGCCGGCTACTTCACCTTCTGGAACCTGGAGGAGACCAAGGCCGGCGGCGGGACGGACCGCGTGGTCATCAACCTCAGAAGCTTCGCGGCCGCGGGCGTCATGAATCGTGTCATTGCCCTTGTCGACAACGATGCCGCTGGGCTGGATGCGCTGAAGAAGCTCGCCAACCCCGTTCTTCCAAGGAACTACGTCGCTTGCAAGCTGCCTGATCTGGACTACGCACGCAGCTATCCGACCGAAGGCCCCTCCGGCTCTGGGTGCGACGACATCAACGGCCGAGCCTGCTCGGTCGAGTTCTACTTCGGCCTCGATTGCCTCCTCGGCGATGACGGGCAAGCGGTCCCGGTCGTTTGGACCTCGCTGAACAAATCCACGCGTACCTGGCAGGGAGAACTGCGGGACAAGACTTCCGTCCAGGCACGCATCGAAGGGCTGCTCGATGCCGTGGAAGCAGGACGGACCCCGCTGGACGAGCGATGGAACCCCTTCCGTGAGATCGCCGAGGTCCTGACCGAAGCCGCCACAGCCCCACACTCCTTTCTCCGCTGAAAGGGTCAGCGGTCGGCCCCGAACCATCGCCACAACATGGCCCGCATGTGGTCGAGCTGGGCAAGCCTGTTTCACTGCACGGCAGCCCGTCGGACCGGAGTGACCGGCTCACATCACGTTGTCGGCTACCTGTGGATGCGACCGTGACCAACAAGTACGGAATCCGCGCGCTGTGGGCCGCCCACGTCGGCCGACCGGGGCCTTCGGTCGGCGGGGGCGGAGCGTTGAACACCGCCGATGTCGGAGGCGGCTGCCACACTGCGCCATGCCCGTCACGCTCACCTGCGCGCGCTGTAGCCGGATTTTCTCGGCCCCGCCATCGGCCCGTCGCACGTACTGCTCGACCGCCTGTTTCCGCATCAGTCAGACGGATGCCACGGACTGGATCAGCCGGGAATGCGAACAGTGCGGCTTCGCCTTCCGGCTCCGGGGCAAGGAAGCGGCCAAGCGTCCGGCGCGGTTTTGCTCGGCCACCTGCGCCGTGGCCGCGAAGCGGCAACCTCCGCGCCAATGCGTCCAGTGCGGAGGCGACTTCGTCCCCAAGAACCCCGGGGCCGCCTCGGATGACTCCGCGGTCGGTCGGTATTGCTCGAGGCGGTGTTCAGGTCTGGCGCGCCGCAACCGGACGAGTCGAGCCTGCCGCCACTGCCGCACCGGGTTCGAGATCAAAACCTCCCGAGCGGACACCGGCCGAGGACGGTATTGCTCGAAGGATTGCTACACCGCGGCGTTCACCGTCGCTCGGGTGTGCCAAAGGTGCGGTACGGCCTTCCGGGCGCCTTTGAGCGTCGTCGAACGCGGGTGGGGCACCTACTGCTCGCAAAAGTGCGTCGCAAGGCAAGTACGGCGCACGTGCGCGCAGTGCGGTGCTGCGTTCACCGCCAAGCTGTCGGTGGTCGACGGCGGTGGCGCCCGGTACTGCAGCAACGCCTGCCGTCACCTGGGGCGTCGCAACCGCGTCGAGCGGTCATGCACCGAATGCGGCCGGGTATTCAGCGTGCCCGCGTCCACCGCCGCCCGAGGCCGGCGCACCTGCTCGCGCTCCTGTTGGGCCCGCGGACTCGCCGAGGACCCGCATATGCGCGCCGTCCTCGCCGCCGCGCGCCACGCGATGCTCACCACACGCGCCGAGACCCGGCCGGAGCGGATCCTGTACGCGCTCCTCGACCGACTCGTCCCCGAACTCGCCCCGGAGGCCACCTGGGCCCGGCAATTGCGGTTGCTGGACCGGTGGACGGTCGACGCCGCCATCCCCGACCTGCGGCTGGTCCTCCAGGCCGACGGCGACTACTGGCACGGACTCCACGAGAGGGACCACCGAGACCCCCGCGTCGCCGCGAACATGGCCAACGACGCCTACCAGGACCGCAAACTCACCGAAGCAGGCTGGCAGGTGCTGCGCTTTTGGGAGACCGACCTGATCCGGCGCCCGTCCGACTGCGCGGCCCGCCTCACCCGGGCCATCGACACCCGCCGGCACCAACTCGCCGACACACCGCCGCCGCGTCACCGCCTCCGGCGCCGCATCGTGGCGGGGCAACGTGTCTACGAACGGCGAATCCTTGGAGCCGGGTCCCGCCGCGCCCCGGTTCCCGAGCTGCACGGCACCGGGTATCCGGGCGCCAAGCCGACCTCCGACGGAGTCATTCAAGCTTGAGCCCCTCGTCCGAGAGTGTCCGAGGCGCGGGACACCGAAAGTACCCCGCCGGCCCGATGGCCAGCCGGACCTACCCCTACTCACCGACGGTATTCTCGACCTCGCGCCGCCGGGTACTGCTCAGTTCACTCAATCGCGTCGGTCAGCTCGGTATCCGCCGCCCTTCCGGGACTTCGATCCCCGGTCGGGCCGGCTCCACTTTGCCCGGCCCTGCCGGGCGGAGACGAACACACGTTGCCGCGCCACCGTGGACAGCGCGAGTCCCCGAAGGCTCAGCCGGCACTCCCCCGGCTTCGGTGCCCGTACCGACTGAGGTCCGCGGAACGCCGGCCCGGGGGTTGGAGGTCGGCGTAGGGGTGGCGGCGGGCGCCGGTGCCGTGGACCAGGACGCGCCAGCGTTGGGCGGGGGTGGGGTGTGGGGCGGGGGTGCCGAGGAGGTCGAGGGCGGCGTGGGGTCCGTGGTCGCGGCGGGCGGCGGCGATCTCGTCGAGGTCCCAGGCCATGGCGGCGACGATCGTGCGTCGGCGGCCGCGGACCTGGACCTTGCCGCGGATCAGCAGCAGGCCGGAGTGGAAGACGGTGTGGGTGCAGGCGGGGTGGGAGTCCTCGAAGAAGGCGATGTCGACGAGTCCGGAGCCGTCGTCGAGGGTGACGAAGATGATGCGTTTGCCGGAGGCGATGGGTGGGGTCTGGGTGGAGGCGCGGACGCCGGCGACCAGGACGGTGCGGCCTGGGGGTGTGTCGGCGAGGTGGCGGGCGTCGACGGCGCCGATCTCGCGCAGGAGTCGGTGGTGGTGCTCCATGAGGTGGCGGGTGACGTCGATGCCCAGGATGCGCAGCTCGGCGCCGACGGCCTCGCGGGTGGTCATCTCGGGGAGTCCGCTGGGGTGGGTGGCGTCGAGGAGGCTGTCGGCCAGGGGGAGTTGGCCGTCGCCGACCTTGCGGGTGCGGCGGTGGAGCTCGGGGAGTTGCAGGAGCAGGTCGCGGCGGGTGAGACGGCCGTCGTGGACGTGGTCGAGTGCGCCGATGCGGGCGAGGTGTTCGGCGGTGGGCAGGGTGGGGCGGGCGCGTTGCCACAGGTCCGTCAGGGAGGTGTAGGGGCGGCCGGCGGCGATGCGGGCGCATTCCTCGTCGGTGATGCCGCGCACCGCCGACAGCGCCAGGCGCACACCCCACGTTCCGTCGCCGGCTCGTTCGAGGGTGTGGTGGGGGTGGGAGTGGTTGACGTCGACGGGCAGGATCGGCACGCCGTGGCGGCGGGCGTCGGCGACGATCACCCGGCGCGGCCACATCCCCGGGTCGTGCTCGAGCAGGCCGGCGTACAACGCGGCGGGATGATGCGCCTTCAACCAGGCGGACTGCAGCGCGGGGACCGCGAACGCCACCGCGTGCGCCCGGCAGAGGCCGTAGGCGCCGAAGTTCTCGACCACCCGCCACACCTCACCGCGCACCTCCGGGGCGTAGCCGCGGGCGGTGGCGTGTTCGTGGAACCAGGCGCGGACCTGCGGCATGCGTTCGCGGTCGGACAGGGCGCGGCGGGCGACGTCGGCCAGGGCCAGGTCGCAGCCGGTCATGGTGGCCAGGAGGCCCATGATCTGTTTGTGCCAGATCGTGACGCCGTAGGTGTCGGCGAGGACGGGTTCGAGGTCGGGGTGGGGGTAGGTGGGCGCGGCGCCGTGGCGGGCGCGGATGTAGCGCTCGGGCATGCCGCTGGCAACCGGCCCGGGGCGGAACAGCGAGATGTCCGCGATGACGTCCTGCACACCCCGCGGCTGCAGACGGCCCAGCAGGTCCTGCTGGCCGGGGCTTTCGAGTTGGAACATGCCGATGGTGTCGGAGGATTGGATGAGCCTGAACGCGAAGAAGTCGTCGAGCGGCACCCGGGCGGGGTCGTCGAGGTCGATGTGTTGGCCGGTGGCGTGTTCGATTTCGGCCACCGCGTGTGCCATCGCCGACTGCATCCGCACTCCGAGCACGTCCAGCTTGATGAGTCCCAGGGCTTCGACCTCCTCCTTCGCGGCCTGGACCATCGGATAGTCCCCGCCCGGGGTGGGCTGCACCGGCAGGCGATCGAGGAGGGTGGCGTCGGTGATGACCACCCCGCACGGGTGCATCGCCATCCCGCGCGGCAACGCGTCCAATCGCTCGACGAGGGCGAACAGGGGCCCGTACCGGGCCGCTTCCGCCGCGAGGGGCCGTAGTTCGGGCAGTTCCGCCAGCGCAGCGGTGATGCCCCGGGCGCGGATGTGCGGGAAGGATTTCGCGATGCGGTCGATGTCGCCCGGCGCCAGGCCTAAGGCCTGTCTGATAATGATCTTGTGGTGTCTCGGGGTGGGTTGACGGATGCGGCGTGGGTTCGGATCGAGCCGTTGTTGCCGGTGGTGGACGGTCGTGGCGTGATCATCGGCAGGTGATCGACGGGGTGTTGTGGCGGTTGCGGACCGGTGCTCCGTGGCGGGACGTTCCGGCGCGGTACGGGCCCTGGCAGACGGTGTACGAGCGGTTCGTGCGGTGGGAGGCGGACGGGACGTGGGCCGCGCTGCTCGAACACGTGCGGGTGCGGGACGATGCGGTCGGTCGGGTCGACTGGTCGGTGTCGGTGGACTCCACGGTCGTCCGTGCGCATCAACACGCGTCCGGGGCGCGGAAAAAGGGGTTGCGGACGGGGACGAACCGGGCGGCGTGGAGCGTGCGGCGCCGGGCCCGACGCCTGCGGCTCGCGAGGGTCTCGGCCGCTCGCGGGGCGGGTTGACCACCAAGCTGCATCTCGCCGTGGACGGGCGGGGGTTGCCGTTGTCGATCGTGGTCACCCCGGGGCAGGCGGGGGACGCGCCGGCGTTGGACGCGGTGCTCGCCGGGATCCGCGTGCCGCGGCTCGGTCCGGGCCGGCCGCGGGTGCGGCCGATCCGGTTGATCGCGGATCGGGCGTACTCCTCGCGGGCCATCCGTGCCCGGTTGCGGGCGGCGGGGGTGCGGGTGGTGATCCCGGAACGGGCGGATCAGCGGGCGAATCGTCGCCGTCGGGGTCGCGCGGGCGGGCGTCCACCCGCGTTCGACCGGCAGGCCTATCGCGAACGCAACGTCGTGGAGCGGTGTTTCGCCCGCCTGAAGCAGTTCCGCGCGGTCGCGACGCGCTTCGACAAGCTCGCCGCCCGCTACACGGCGGGCGTCGTCCTGGCCTCACTGATCCTGTGGCTCCGCGAACCACAATCGTGATCGTTTTGTCAGACAGGCCCTACGCCGAACACTCGCAGGACCGCCTCGACGGCGACGGGCTCTCCGTCTTCCTCTTCGACGCCACGGCGACCTTTCACCAGGGAGCCCGCGGTGCGGCCCTCGGCTACGCGAACCTCAACAAGCCCGTCAGTGCGGGCGTTCCCGGTGCCTGCGTCGGCGTGGGCATCGACGAGAAGGGGCAGTTCTCCAACACCGAACTCGTCGGTACCAGTTCCACCTCGCACCCCACCATGCCGAACTCGTTGGTGCTGCGCGGTCCGGCCGTACGGACGAACCCCACGGGCAAGTACGCCTATAGGGATGCCACCAAGGTGACGGCCGGCATCGCCGCCGGGCGGAAGACACCGGCCCGCGTCCGCGTCGACTTCACCCTCACGAGCCCGAAAGCGCCGGGATCCGGGAAAGTCACGGTTCGGCACAACCCGCAGGACCCCAAACCCAAGTGGATCGACGACACATTCACCGGGCTTCCTTCTCACGTCAGGCTCGGGTTCTCGGCCACCACCAACGAGCGCGGATCCACCTATGCCAGCCGGAACGTGTGCGTCGGGCTGCCTCCACTGACGGTGGACTCCCAACAGACCGGCGCCGGCGCGAAGTCCTACAAGGTCACGCTGACCGCCGCGGAGGACTGCCCCCTGCGAGAATGGCTGCTGCGTTTCACCGTCCCGCCGAACCTCACCGTCGTCGACGACGTCGTGTACGAAGTCGGCAGTGCTCCCCCCGCCACCGCCGAAATCGTCAGGGACGGCACCCTGGGCAGCGCGGAGATCCGCTTCACCCGCGTATCGGCTCCCGTCCCGCCCAAGACGAAGGTCGAATTCACCCTGACCCTCGGAGGCACGGGCACCCCTCCGGCCAAACTGGACAACCTCACCGCTCGGCAGATCGACTGGCCCCCTCGCGCTTCCACCCCCGGCCCCGGGCAACCGCCAGGCTCGAGGAACCATGGACCGACACCCCGCCACGACGTTGGACGCATCGTCAAAACCGGCGAGCCCTAATAGGACTTCGTTAGAAGCCGTTGTCTTATCGAGAGTGCGGTGTGTGTTTTCGCTGGTCAGGCATGAAGTGGGGTGCTGTGCGGGAGGGATGACGCATCGTTGTCGTCTCGTTCGTGAGGGTGCTCGTGCCGTCGGTGATGGGGTTGTCGGAGGAGCGGGAGACTGCTGCCCGGGTTCGGGTGGAGGAACTGCGGGCGGAGGTGGAACGGGTCGCGGCCTCGTTGCGGGAGGCCGAGGCGGTGCTGGAACGGCGTGTTGTCGCTGTCGCGGAACTCGCCGAGGCGCTGGGCGGGCCGGATGTGGGTGTGCCGGCGGGCGGCGAGGAGCCGGAGGCAGTCGCGGTCAAGGCTGCGGTGGCGGGTTCGGTGGTGCCGCATCGGCGTGACGGGTTGACCGGCGAGGTGCTCGCGCCGGATTACCGGCGGATCCTGGGACTGGTGGAACAGGCGGACGCGGCGGGCTTGCGGGTGCGGGACGTTGCGCGGGGGTTGGGTTTGGACCTGGTGCCGGGGAAGGTGGAGGGGGTGCGGTCGAAGGCCAAGCGGCTGGTGGCGCGGGGGTGGCCGGCCGAGCCGGTGCCGGGGGTGTTCACGCTGCCGCCGGCCGCGCGGGGCGTGGGTGTGCCGCGGCTCGACGGGCCAGGCGCCGGGTCATGAGGTGGGCCATCGACCAGTGGACGACCGCTTCGCTGCTGAGCGGGAGGGTTTCGTAGTCGCGGGCCAGGCGGCGTGAGCGCATCAGCCAACCGGATCGACCACCCACCGGCGCGGCAGCACCTGGAAGCCGCGGGCGCCGTCGGGACGTCGGACCACGGTCAGGGCGATGCCGCAGTGTGCGGCGGCCCAGTCGATCAGAGGGCCGGTGTAGGAGCCGTCCGCCCAGACCAGGACGATCCGCCGGTATCGAGAGGCGAGTTCGCGCAGAGGACGTGGGCGGCGGCGCGGTCGGTAACGTCCGCGCCGGTGACCAACACGGTCAGCAGCAACCCGAGTGCATCGACAACGATGTGCCGTTTGCGGCCGTTGACGAGTTTGCCGCCGTCGAAGCCCCGACCGTCGGCGGGGACCGAGGAAGCCGCCTTGACCGACTGCGCGTCGACGATCGCCGCGGTCGGCTCCGCGTCGCGGCCTTCTGCCTCACGGCAGCGTGCCCGCAACCGGTCGTGCAACTCGCGCACCAGCCCGCGATCACGCCAGCGGGCGAAGGAAGAACGCGTAAACCCGGTCCCAGGGCGGGAAGTCCGCGGGCATCGCCCGCCACTTGATCCCGTTGTCGACCAGATATCGCACCGCGTCGATCATCTGCCGGTGGCAGTACGCCTCAAGCTGCCCGCCCCGGCCTTCCAGCCATGCCGGCACAGGCAGCGATGCCCGGACCACCGCCCACTCCGCATCCGTCATGTCCGAGGGATACGCGCACACCCGGTCCGCCTGCCCGGCCGCGTTTCCGTACACGTGCGCGAGGCAGTCACACCCAAGGCTGAACCGATTGGACTCGCCCACCGCGACCGCGTACAACCGTGGCAACAGGGCCTCCTGGACCTCTTGATGGCGTCGACAACCACCAAGATTCCAAGAGGCCCTGCTCTTATGCGTGCACGGCTTCGACTTCACCCCATCGGGAAGCCAAGTCCTATAACCCGACGCCAAGTTCGGTACAACTACGGCCTCTAAGGCGTTGGAGGTCGCTCCTCTGGTGAGGGCTGCTCAAGGGCACGACGATCTGATCACCCGAGCGCGCGAAGCCGACGCGCTGCACTGGCAGCAACATCGCCGCCCTATCTCGGCGGAGTCGCTCCGCAAAGAGCTCAAGGTCGGCGCGACGCGATCGCGGGAGCTGGTGACGCAACTCCGCGGCGCGGTGGATTGGCCCGGATACCGCACATGAGCTGGTCGCTGCCTGTCTGCTGTGTCCGAGCCGACGCATACGCGGGTTTTCCGCGTACAGACTGCGCCTTGTCGCTATGGTTGGCGCAGGCAAGGAGCTTGGGACTGTACCTGAGCCACCGCCGAACCCTTCAAGGCACGGAGCGTCGGAACGCGCCCTCGCCACCGCCTTCTCCCATTACTTCACGCTGCCGGTGGGCCCTCTACGGTTGCTGCGACGATGCCGGTCAGCGTGTACGACCGCCGCGGCGGCGGCTTCGAGCACTATCCCCGCACGCACCTGGCAGCCCTCACCGGCCCGGACGCCCGCGCCGACCTCCTCGCGGGGGCGCACAGCCTCTGGTACGAGCTTGCCAAGCTGCTCCTCCACCAGGCCCTTTCCGACCTCGACGACGCACTTGCCGCGGTCCCGCCCCCTGTGCGCACCGCAGTCGATGCCGAACTGGCCACCGAGGAAAGCGAACTCAGCGCCGCTTTGGCGCAATTCTCGGAAGCCATCGAGCCTCCGGACTCGGAGAGCCCACGCGTATGGGACTTCGATTCACCCGTGGTGGCCCTGGAAGAGGGCCGGGACGAACTTGGCGGTGACGCCCGTGAAGGGCTGGACCGGCTCGAGCGGCAGCTCCTGCCAGGGCATCTCGATCAGTCCGTCGCAGACCTCCGCTTGCTCGCCGAGGCCTACACGCTGTACCGGGGTGAAGCGGGAATGCTGGAGACGGAAAACCTCGTCATCTTCAACGAACCCTACGACTCGGACGGGTACTTCATCACCGTCGGAACGCCGCAGCGCGAAAACGGGGACGGAGCCTGGCGGGTCGAAGTCAGCCATTGGGTACCCGACGACCCCGACGACGAGGACTGCAGCAGCGCCACAAGCGATCGACTCCTCGTGTGCGCCCTCCCAACTCCGCCCACTGCTGCCGAAATCGCGGATCTGCTGCACCGCGGCGAGGCACAAGCGGATCAACTGGCAGCCTGGGCGCGGACGCCTGTCGGCGAGACCCTCGCCGGAACCGGCTTCGTGGTCACGGAGCGAGACGACGGGTGACGAGCCCCGGCCCACCGTGTCCCCCCGTCCGGCATCCGTTCACGCGCCGCTAAGCGACGTATTGAATGCGCTCAACCGTCCGTGAATGTGAACCACAGCTGCCGGGGCCTCCTCCCTGGAGGCAGAGGTGTCATAGATGGACGCGGTGGAGACGGCGGCATCGAGCACCCGGCGGGACATTCGGACGTCACCGAACATGTGTCCGCCCTGGGGAAAGTGACCGACGGCCGCGATCCGGACCGGATGTCAGCCTTCGCGCGCGAAGGCTGACATGACAACTGACGACCTGGCCCGCGGTCATGCGTGGACCGGGACGGGCGCTGGCTTCACCCGTGCGATGGTCGTGAGGTACAGCAGCAACCCGGCGGTGGTGAGGACGAAGCCGGCCCAGACGGTGGACAGGGTGCCCCAGCCGGCACCGAGGGCGACGGCGCCGCCGATCGCGCCGAGGCAGTTGGCCAGGTTGAGGGCGGCCAGGTTGAGCGTGCCCATCAAGGTCGGGGCGTCCGGTGCGAGGCTTGTCAACCGGACCTGAATGGTCGGGATGGCGAACATCATGGTCGCGCCGACGCCGAACAGGCAGGGCAGCAGGATCATCAGGTTGCTGCCTGCCAGACCGATCAGCACGAGGAACGCCAGCGCACCGCCGTACCCCCAGATCAGGCCGCGGCTCTCGTGCCGGTCGGCGACGCGTCCGCCGACATGGTTGCCGACCGCCATGCCGACGCCGAAGACGGCGAGCGCGATCGGGATGAGCGACTCGTCCCGCAGCGCCGCGTCGGTGACGAACGGGCCGATGAAGGTGTAGACGGCGAAGATGCTGGAGATGCCGAGCGCCGCGACGGCGACCATCAGCCAGACGTCGCGCCGCCGGATGGCGCCCAGTTCGCGTGCGAGGGAGCTGCCGCGCAGGTCCTCGGTGCGCGGCAGCCAGGCCATCAAGGCGGCTCCGGCGAGCAGGCCGGCGGCGACCACCGTCCCGTACATGGCGCGCCAGCCGGCGTGCTGGCCGATGAAGGTGCCGAGCGGCGATCCGGCGATGGTGGCCAGGGTGAGTCCGCCCATCACCGTGGCGAACGCCTTGCCGCCCTTGCCCGGTCCGTACACGTACGCGGCGACGACGGCCCCCGCGCCGAAGAACGCCCCCTGGACGCTGCCCGCGACGAACCTGAAGACGACGAACAGGACGATGTTCGGCGCCAGGGCGGAGAGCCCGTTGCCGACCAGGAACAGCCCGATCAGTCCGAGCAGCAGCGTGCGCCGGTTGACCCGGGCGGCGAGCAGGGTGATCGCCGGAGAGCCGATCATCACCCCGAACGCGTATGCGGTGATCGCATAGGTCGCGGCCGGGACGGACACCCCCAGATCGGACGCGAACAGCTGGATGATGCCGTTGCTGCCGAACTCGCCGGCGCCGATCGCGAAGGTGCCCAACGCCAGGGCGAACAACGTGAGTTTCGGATTGGTGCTGTGCGACTTGGCCAGGGTGTGCCGGTGCTCCTCGGCGGAGCACTGGCCTTCGTACGCGTGCTGATGCATCGTTTCGCCTCGTCAGGTCAAGCGCCTCGTCGGCTTGGTGGGGTCAGCGCGCGGCACGCTTGATGAGAGCGGCCGTCGCGGCGGGCTGCGCGATCATCGCGACATGCGAGGTGTCGGCCTCGAAGGTGCGCGCGCCGGCCCGGCTCGCCATGAACCGCTGGGCCTCGGGGGGCAGCACCTTGTCGTTGCGGCCCACGAGGTACCAGGACGGAATGGTCTTCCACGCCGGTGCCCCGGACGGCTCCCCGAGAGTGCGCACATCGGCCGGCCGCTGGCCGGCCCACATCAGATCCGTCGTCGCCCTCGGCAGGTCCCCGGCGAACACGTCGTGGAAGAACTCCTTCTTGATGTATCCGTCGACGAGGCCCGCTCCGTAGGGGCGGAAGTCCAGCGCCGCCTCGCTGAGCCTGCTTCCCGGGTACTTCGTCTGCAGCCCCAGCAGCGTCTCGCCCTGGTCGGGTACGAACGCGGCCACGTAGACGAGCGCCTTCACGTTCGGGTTGCCGGTCGCGGCGTTTGTCGCGACGATCCCGCCGTAGGAGTGCGCGACCACGACGAGCGGGCCGCTCAGGGTCGCGAGGATGGCGGCCAGATAGGCGGAGTCGGAGGCCACGCTGCGCAGCGGGTTGGGCGGCGCGATGACCGGATAGCCGTCGCGGAGGAGCCGCGAGGCGACTCCGTTCCAACCGGAGGCGTCGGCGAACGCGCCGTGCACGAGCACCACGGTGGGCTTTGGGCCGCTGCTGCTTTCGGTGTGTGCGTGCGCGGCGGGCGCGTCGAGTGTGGCACCTATTACGACCGCGGCGGATCCGGCCAGAAGTCCCCGGCGAGTTGTCGTCACGATATCTGCCCTTCGGCATCCGGTGTTCTCGGTGTTGATCGCGGATCAGCCTAGAAACGGCCACTTGACGAGGACTGAACAACAATCCCTGCCTATGCCAAGCGCCGCTTCAGAATGGGTTCCGTTGTTGTCAAGAACGCCCGACTAGCCTGCGGACACAAAGCCGGGAAAGCCCGCAGACGGCTGATACGGCAACCCGAACGACTTCCGAGAAGGAGAGGACTCCGCCGTGAACGCGACGCGACCGTTCCGCAGGATTGTGACCGGCCATGACCCGTCCGGCCGTGCACAGATCACGCAGGATGCACCGCCGTCCCGCGTGGTCCAGATCGGCGGGCCCGGCGGCCCGACCTTCCACGAGGTGTGGAGCACGCGGGAGACGCCGGCCGCCATCGACCGGCAGTCGGACGAGCCGGCGGAGGACGGCCTGGTGCTCGGACCTCCCAAGCACGGCACGCGCATCAGGGTGATCGATTTCCCGCCGGAGGACGACCGTATCCGAACCCTGACGCCTGCCGAGGCGGCCGAGAAGTTCGGGGAGATGGGCGGCGCCGACTCCGCCAATTCCGCCGCGGGCGCCCCGCATCCGTTGATGCACCGCACGCAGACAATCGACTACGGAATCGTCATCGAAGGCGAACTCACCATGATCCTCGACGACAGCGAAACGACCGTCCGTGCCGGCGACATCGTGATTCAGCGCGGCACCAATCACGCGTGGGCGAACCGCTCGGAGGCGAACTGCCGAGTGGCCTTCGTCCTGATCGACGGCCAGTACACCGACGGACTGTGACAGGGAGACGCATACGCATGCGCATTCACCCCATTCCGCCCGACAAGCTGGACCCGCAACTCCGCGAGGTGCACGACGGTATTGCCGGGTTGGTCACCGAGGAACAGGGCCGCGTCGTGATCCTCGACGACGACGGCGCGCTGGTCGGACCGTTCGCGGCGATGCTGCACTTCCCCACGTTCGGGGTCCCCGCGCTGCTCCTCCAACGGGCGGTCGCGGCCGAAGCGCGTCTCGATCCCGTCGTCCGCGAGGTGGCGATCCTCACCGTCGGCAGTGCCTACGGAGCGCGCTATCTGCTGTACGCACACGAGCAGACGGCGGATGAAGTCGGCCTCGGTGCCGCCCAGATCGCGACGTTGGCCGCCGGCGGGCGTCCCTCCGGGCTGAGCGACGCGCAGGCGATCGCCCACGACGTCGCGCGGGCGTTGACCTCGGGACACACCGTGCCGGATTCGACGTACGCCCGAGCCACCGAGCTGCTGGGCGAGGAAGGCGTCGGCGAGCTCGTGTTCCTCATCGGCAGCTACTGCCTCATCGCGATGGTGCTGAACTGCTTCGACGTGCCCGTCCCCGGCCAGGACCGCTGAACCGCGCGGCCGGGTCCGCGCTCATCCGTTGCCTCCGAGTTCGGAGAGGAGTCGTTCGGCACGGCGGGCGGACAGGTGGGCCTCGCGCTCGACGGACAGTGCGTGCGCCCGCTCGGCAACGGCCCGGCAGGCGGCGACCGGCTCGCCGCGTGCCTGCATCACCTGCGCCCGGAGCACGAGCACCAGGCCCTCGGCATAGCGCTGGCCGTACGTGTCGAGGGCCGACTGCGCCCGGTCGAGCGCCGCGAGGGCCTCGTCCAGTTTTCCTGCCACCAGCCACATTTCACCGAGGAACCCGTACCAGACGGCCAGATCCGAGCGCGGCGGGTCGGAGAGCGACGCGACGATCAGGTCCTGTGCCTCCGCAGCGGCGCCGGCCGGGTCCTCGCCGGTAACCGCACGCGCCCAACAGCGGGCCAGCCGCTGGTAGCTGCCCAGGAAGCCGAACGAGGACGCGGGGTCGGCGGCGGCCCCGTGCTCGGCGGCACGCAACGCCCGCGCCGGGTCGCCGATCAACGCGGCGACCCGTGCGGAGTAGGTCGCCCACACGGTGATCACGTAGGGGTCGTCCTCCGCGGCGGCCTCCATCGTGTCGAGCAGGGCCAGCGCCGCGTCGGGGTCACCGTGCAGCGCGGTCATCATCGCGAGCATCCCGACCCCGATCAGCCGCAGATCGCGCCCGAGCGGGTCCTCCTCCTGATCGGCCAGGTCGCCCGCAACGGTCCCATTGGCCCGGCTCACATAGCGGAACGCCTCGCCGACGTTGCCGACACACCACTGCTGGATGCCCCAGGCGTACCAGCCGTACGCGCGCACGACCAGGTCGTCGGATACCTCGCCCTGCTCCAGCAGCCGGCTCGCCAGTCGGCCGGCGCGGTCCAGTCGTATGCCTTGGGCGTACGAGGCCCAGCGGGAGTAGAGGAAGGCGGTGGCTTCCCGTTCCCGGCCGAGTCCGCGGGAGAGGTGTTCGGCCCGCTCCAGCAGGTCGATCGCGGAACCCACGAATCCCGCCCGCATGCCCTCCACTGCGGTGAGCAGTGAGAGGGCTGCCAGTTCCAGCTCCGCCAGACCCGCTGTCCGCGCCACCTGCGCGGCCGCGTGAAGGTGTCGCGAGGCTGCGTCGAGAGCCAGTTTGGCCGCCGCGCAGCGGCCGGCACGGACGAGCTTGGCTGCGGTTCGGGCCGGATCCGCGAACGGGCCGGCCGACCAAAGGTGGTGGGCGAGGCGCTCGGCCACCAGCTCGGCCTCCGCGACCCGGTGCTCCAGGGCGTCGGCGACCATCAGGTGCAGCCGGGCCGCGCGCGGCGGCGGTATGTCGTCGGCCACGGATTCGCGGACCAGGTCGTGCGGAAAGCCGAACGAGTACGGGTCCCCGGGCGACGGTCCGAGCAGGCCGAGGGCTTCGCACGACTGAAGGCCGTTCAGGCACGTCTCGTAATCCAGTCCGGCGGCGCGGGCCAGGAGGGCGAGGTCGACGGTACGGCCGATCAGCGCGGCGATCTGCAGCAGGTTTCCGGCATCGTCCCCCAGTGCGGCCATCCGGTCGCGGACGACGTCCCGGACGGTGGCCGGCACCGCGGTCCGGGCCGCGGTGGCCTCATTGAGGACGTCGCCGTCGGCGAGGTACCGGCACAGCTCGCGGACGAAGAAGGGGTTGCCGGCGGTGCGGGTGTGGATGAGACCGGCGGCGCCGGGACCCGGGTCCCGGCCGGTCTCGCGACGGACGAGTTCGGCCACCTCGGCCGGGACGAGTGGGGCGAGCGGGATCCTGCGGTGCCGGGGCAGCCGGCTCGCCGCGGCGAGCAGCCGCCCCACGACCGTGCTCGGTGCGGGCGCACGGTCGCGGAGCGCCGCCATCACGACGGTGCCGTCCGGCAGCCGGGCCATCAGGTGACCGAGGAGGTCCAGCGAGGCGGCGTCGGCCCACTGAAGGTCGTCGACCACGAGCACCACTGCTCGCCGTGCCGACACCTGGCGGACGAGCGCGACGGCCTGCTCGAAGAAGCGGAACTGGACGCCGCTGTCCGGCAGCACCGACGTCGTGGGACCGCCGTCGTGCGGTGTCAGAAGGCGACCGAGTTCGCCCGCGAGCCAGTCCTTCCGAGCTGCGGACGGCACTTCGTCCAGGAGCCGGCCGACGACCTGCACCCACGGCCACATGGACGGCGTGCCGTCCCCCGGCAGGCAATGGCCCCAGACGACGAGCGCGCCCCGGCGGTTCGCCTCGGTACCGGCTTCCTCGAGCAGGCGGGTCTTGCCCACCCCGGGTTCCCCCTCGACGACCACGAGCGCCGTCGAGCCGGCGAGTGCCGATTCCACCGCCTGCCGCACCACGGCCAGTTCTTCGGTGCGGCCGACCAGATCGTCGGCGGTCGACGCTCCGGCCGCGGGTATCGCTTGCCGTTCGTGCGGCGGGTACTCGGCCGGCTCCCGTTCCAGCACGCGCAGGTGGGCGGCCACCAGCACCGGGCTGGGATCGATGCCCAGTTCCTCGGCCAGTCGGGCGCGGACCGTCCGGAACACCGAGAGCGCTTCCGCGGGGCGGCCGGCGGCGGCCAGGGCATCGATGAGACTCGCCTGCACCATCTCGTGCAACGGCGCCATGCGGGCAGCCATCTGCAGGGACGGGAGCACGCGTTCGGGCTGGCCGAGCGCCACCGCCAGATCGGCGGCCGCCATGCAGGCGTGGCGGAACTCGTCGTCCAGCCCTGCGAAGATCGCCATCGCGGTCGAACCGTAGGCGACTCCGTCGCCTGCCGAGCCGTGCCAGAGCCCGACGGCCGCCAAGTACCCGTCGAGCGCGGCTTCGTGCCGCTGCTCCTCGACGCCCCGGTCGGCCGCGTCGACGAGTTCCCGGAACCCGACGACGTCCAGTGTGCCGGCGTCGGCCACGAACAGGTAGCTGCTGCCTCGGCGTTGCAGGTACGAGCCGGCTTCGCGCGCGGGCAGCGCCGGCTCCAGCAGCCGCCGCAGCGCGCCGACGTACTTCTGGACGATGTTGATCGCCGAGGCCGGGACGTCCTCGGCCCAGATGAGGTCTACCAGCTCGCTCATGCTGACCGGCTCGCCCGAACGGGCGAGGAGGACGGCGAGCACACACGCTTGCTGCGGAGGCCCGGCGTCCAGTTCCACGCCGTCCTGCCACACCCGCAGCGGACCGAGGACCTGCAGCCGCAAAGCGGCACCGGAGAAAGCCAATTCCCTTTCCCACTCCCAGTCCCGGGCCGCTCTCGCCGCCATCCGCTGTCCATGGTGACTCAGATCCGGCGGCGGGGAAAGCGGCAACTGGCAATCGCCGACCGGAAATGCACATGCTCGACCGGAAACGACCAGCGGTGACAGTAGCCGCGGCCGATTCCTTCAGGCCGTCCTAGCCGTCGATCACCAAGTCCCCGGTGGGTAGTGTCTGGCAGGCCAGCCGCCAGCCCGCCGCCAACTCGTCGGCGGAGAACATCCCCCGGTCGTCGGTCTCGTAGCCGCCGGAGAGCACCCGCACCCGGCAGGTGCCGCACGCGCCTTCGCCGCACGACTGGGGCAAGGCGAGGCCGACGGCGTTGGCTGCGTCGAGGACCGTCTGCCCGGGAGGGCAAGCGAACGCCGGTGCGCCGCCGACCGTTCCGATCATGAACTCGGTGACCCCGGCAGCCGCGGCCGCGACGGCGATGGCGTGCGCCTTCTCCCGGCGGGTCTCCTTGCTCCGGCCCGATACGAACGCCTCCGTGTGGATCGCCGTTCGCGGCACCCCCAGTTCGGCCAGGCAGCCGATCAGGTCCTGCATCATCGGCGCCGGCCCGCACAAGTGCACGCGGGTCGCCGGACCGGCATACGGGCGCAGCTCGTCGAGACCGATCCGCCCTGTCCGGTCGGTAGCGAAGACCGACACCTCGAGCCCCGGCAGCCGGGACCGCAGCGCGGCGATCTCCGGCCCGAACACCGCCTCGCCCGCGGTCCGGTGGCTCGCCAGCAGGACGATCCGCCCCGTATGACCGGCGTCGGCAGCCGCGAACAGGACGCTCATCAGCGGCGTGATGCCGATGCCCCCGGCAAGCAGCAGGAGAGTGCCCTCGTCGGTGCCCGGCTCCCAGGTGAACTCGCCGTGCGGGCCGCTCACCCGCAACGCAAGCCCGACCTCCGGTTCCTCGTGCAGAAACCCCGAGCCCAGCCCGTCCGGCTCGTGCTTCACCGCTATCTCCACGAAGCCGCGCTCCCCGGGGCCGCTGCAGATCGAGTACGACCGTTCGATCGGCTCGACGGAGACGGGCAGTTCGACCTTCACGTACTGCCCCGCGGCGAAGGTGAACGGCATCGTGCCCCCGGCCAGGGGTTCGAGGCGGATCCTGCGGACCGTCGGGGTCAGCACCTCGATGCCGGCCACGCGCAGATATCCGTCCCAGGGCGAGGCCGGGAGATCCGGGGCCTTCCCGCCGGCGCGGATGGCCCGCCACATCGTCCCCTGCTGCCGCGGTCTCAGGACCGCGTTCGCCGCCATCAACCCGCCCGCCAGCGCCCCCACCACACCGGACCCCCAGGCGTCCTGCCCGGCAACGAAGAGGCCCTTGACCGGCGTACGGCACCCCGCACGCGGCGAGCGCAACCGCTGGGGAGTCGCCGCGAGTCCGTAGAAGGAGCCCAGCACGCTGTGCTGGTATGTCTCGAACGACAGCGGCGTCGCCAGTTCCGCGAAGGCGATCGTCTCCCGGAAGCCGGGCCAGCGTTCCTCCAGGCGGCCGATGAGCCGTTCGGTCAGCTCGTCCTTGAACTTGCGGTAGCTGTCGGGCCGCTCGCCCTCGGGCGTCCCGCGCCACTGGTCGACCACCGCCGGATCGACGAGTTCCAGCAACTCCACCGTGTGGAAGCGCGCGGCCGGGTTGTTGAGCGAGGCGAACGAGACGTACAGCGTGCCTTCCCCGGGCAGGCGACCAGGGCTGTCGGGGTCGTCGAGATCCGGCATGAACCAGTGGTTCTCGCCGTGCAGCCCGAACACGGCCGGTGACCGGTCCAGGCCGAGGAACAGCATGACCGCCGACCGCTCCTCGGGCAGCTCCGCCAGTTCGTGGCTCTTCCCGATCAGAGCGTAGGTGTTGCGCACCCCGGCTGCCGAGACAACGGTGTTCGTCCGCACACGGTAGCGGCGGCCGGTGCCGGTGTCTTCGACATCGACGCCGGTCACCCGGCCGTTGTCGACGACGACCTCATGGACCGTCTGCCGGGCGCGCAGCTCCACGCCGTAGCGCCGGAGGCCCTCCAAGACCACCCGGTTGAGCTCCTGTGGGCCGCCCACGGGATGCGCGGTGCCGTCCATGAAGTAGGTCAGCGGGACGGCAGCGTGATAGCCGAACGCGCTCGACGTCGGCGGAGTGCCATAGAGCCCCCATCGCGCGGCCAGAACGGCCCGCAGCTGCGGATCGCGGAAACTGCGGGCAACCTGATCCCGCAGCGTCCGGTACGCCGCCGGGAAGAGCCGCCTCATGACCGGCGCACCCGCTTTGTGCAGCCCTCCGGGGAACGATGCGAAGACATTGCGCACGGTCAGCCCGACCATGGCCCGGCGCGTGGTCCGGAAGAATCCGTCGATCGCGTCTGCCTCGTCGGGGAACCGTTCCTTCAGGCGCGCACGGAACCGTTCCTTCGTGGCCGGGACGGCGAAGTCGAACCCGGGGAAGTGCAGTGCGTCGTACTCGTCCGGCAGCGGCCGCAGCTGCGCCCGCCCGTCCGTCATGAACCCGAGGAACGGGCCGGCGTTCGCACTCATGTAGTGCAGCCCGGTGCCGAACCGGTAGCGCCCGGCGCGGGAGAACTCGTGCGTCATCCCGCCGAGCGTGTAGTGCTGTTCGAGGACGAGGACCCGCTTCCCACCGAACTGCGCGATCGCGCGTGCCGCCGCGAGACCGCCCATGCCCGACCCGATCACCACGACATCGGCCTCTTCGTCCGACACGATCCACCCCCGGTCATCCGTCCTGAGAGGGCTCAGACTGACCGCACCCGCTTGATGTCGACTGAATGATCCGTGAAGGCCGCCGGGAACCGCGTCCCGGTCGCATTCAATCCACGTCCAGTGCGACGCCGTAGCTTTGCGCCGAGCACCAGGAAATCGAACCGTGTCGTTCGTCGCAGAATTGGAAGAGGTGGGTCCACGGTGAGTGGGAATCCGACAATCGTGCTCGTTCACGGAGCCTTCGCCGACAGCAGCGGCTTCAACGCCGTCGCCAAGCGCCTTGTCGCCGACGGCTATCCGGTGATCGCCGCACCGAATCCACTCCGGGGGCTCGCCTATGACGCGGCCAACGTCAAGGCACTGCTGGACAGCATCGACGGGCCGATCATCCTGGTCGGGCACTCCTACGGCGGAGCGGTCATCTCCACCGCCGCCAAGGGAAACCCGAACGTGAAGGCACTGGTCTACTTGGCGGCGTTCGTGCCGGACACGGGTGAGAGCGCGCAATCCCTCGTCGAGAAGTTCCCGGGCAGCACGGTGGGCGAGTCCCTGAAGCCGGTGCCGCTGCCCGACGGGCAGGTGGACCTCTATATCGACCCCAGGGTCTTCCACCCCCATTTCGCGGCCGACGTATCCGCGGAGGAAGCCGCGCTGTTCTCGATCACGCAACGCCCGGCCACCGGCGCAGCCCTCGGCGAGCCGGCCGCAGGCCCGCAGGCGTGGCACACGATCCCGAGCTACAACCTGATCAGCGGCGCCGACAGGATCATCCCGCCGGCAACGCAGGAGTTCATGGCCCAGCGCTCCGGCGCAAACACCCAAGTGGCCGAGGGCGCCTCGCACATGGTGTTCGTCTCCCGGCCGGGCGCCACAGTGGCCCTCATCGAAACGGCCGCGCAGGAACAGACGCTCCCGCAATAGCACCGCCGCGCCCCGCAAGTGCACCGACCCGTCGATCCAGGGGAGAGCATGCACAAAAGCGAAAAGGCCATGAAGTGGGGCCTGCGCATCCACGCGCTCTGGTACATCGTGGCCAACCTGGCCCAGATACTGCTGTGGGCAATCCTCACCCCAGACCACTTCTTCTGGCCCGTGTGGTCGATTCTGGGCTGGGGCATCGGCCTGGCATCCCACTACTGGGCGATTCGCTCGAAGTCCCGATCGGTCGCCCGGCCAACCTGAGCCGCGCGAGGGGGAACAAAGGGGGAAGCATGTCCCAGAAGGTAGTTCCAGGTCGCAATACTGCCGCCGCCGAAGGCGAGGTCGTCGTCTTCCACATCGGGCTGCGCATCAACCGGCTGCGGTCCTTCTCCAGTTGGTTGCCGGCATTCATGTCGATGCCGCGTATGCTGCGCGAGCTGTCACAGGAGAAGAGCAGCGGGCTTCTCGGCTACAAGGTGCTGTACGGCAGCCTCCGAGACTTCTACGTCATCCAGTACTGGGCCGACAAGGAACGGCTGATCGCCTACGCCCACCAGCAGGACAAGCAGCACCGGCCTGCATGGACGGCCTTCAATCGGCGAGCGCGCGCCGGAAAGGGACACGTGGGTATCTGGCACGAAACGTTCATAGTCCCGGCAGGCTCCTATGAAACGGTCTACGTTGATATGCCTGCGTACGGCCTTGGTGCCGCAACAGGTGTGCTGCCGGTCGGTCGGCGCGGCGAAACGGCGGCCCAGCGACTCAGGGCGGCAAAGCGGTAGGCGTCCGTTCAGCGACGCGGTGGCGTTCAAGTACCGCAACAATCTCGTCTGGCGTGACCTGCCGGGTGAATGCCCGCCGTGGCAGACGGTGTTCGACCGCTTCACCCGCTGGGCCCGGGACGGCACCTGGCATCGGATCCTGACGACGTTGCAGGTCCGGGCGGATACCGAGGGCGACCTGGACTGGCTCGTCGGCGTCGACTCCACGATCGTCCGCGCGCATCAGCACGCCGCGGGTGCCCTGAAAAGGGGGCACCCGCGGGCGAGCCGCCCGACCATGCCCTCGGACGGTCCCGGGGTGGATTGACCACCAAGGTCCACCTCGCGGCCGACGGCCGGTGTTGTCCGCTCGCGTTCGTGGTCACCGCCGGGCAGGCGGGCGACGCACCGCAGTTCGAGAACGTCATGGCCGCGATCCGAGTGCCGCGTGCGATCGGGCGCCCACGTGTCCGCCCGGATGCGGTGCTTGCCGATCGCGCCTACTCGTCGAGGGCGATACGCACCCACCTGCGACGACGCGGGATCCGCGCGGTGATCCCCGAACCCGCCGACCAACAGGCGAACCGGAGGCGACGTGGCCGGCGCGGCGGGCGTCCCGTCGTGCTCGACCGCGACGCCTACCGCGCGCGCAACGCGGTAGAACGCTGCATCAACCGATTGAAACAGTGGCGCGGCATCGCCATGCGCACCGACAAACTCGCCACCAACTACCAGGCCGCACTCCACGTCGCAGCCATCTTCCTCTGGCTCAAAACCTGATCCACCAGACAGGGCCTAGGTGGTGCTCCCGTGCGCCGCTTCAGTTCCGGCGGTTGCGTGGCCCATCGTGGGAGCGGTTTCGGCCCTTCGTTCGACGGGTCGCCCGCCCGGCCCGGAATGCGTTCGGGCCTCGGGATCACGATCGCCGGGGAGTGATCACCCGTGACGTACCCGCCCGCCGCCGGGGAGCGGATCGACATGACCGTCGTGCGCGAGCAGGTCGACGCCGTGCTCGAGGAGTTCCTGGCCGGCAAGGCGCGCGAGGCCGCCGAGTGCGGGCATCCGCCGGAAGTGGTCCCGGTGGTGCGGGACTTCCTGGCGGCCGACGGCAAGCGCATCAGGCCGGTGTTGTGTGTGGTGGGTTGGCATGCCGCGGGTGGGCGGGGCGAGCGGCACGCGATTCTGCGGGTGGCGGCGTCGCTGGAGTTGTTCGTGACGTTCGCGCTGATCCACGACGACATCATGGACGACTCCGCGACGCGCCGCGGTCGTCCGACCGTTCATCGCCTCCTCGCGAAGCGCTACGCCGACCACCGCCGACCGGAGCGCATGGGCGCGGATGCCGCGCTGCTGGTGGGCAACCTCGCCCTGATCTGGTCCCGGGAACTCCTGCACTCGGCGGGGCTGGACGCCGATCGGGCGCGGGCGGTGCACGCGGTGGACGACACGCTGCAGGCGGAGGTGATGTTCGGCCAGTACCGTGACCTGCTGGGCGGCGACCGCTTCGACGAGGACGTCGAGGCGGCATTGGCGATCGTGCGGTACAAGACCGCGGGCGGGACCGTGCAGCGCCCCCTCCAACTGGGCGCGGCGGTGGCCGGCGCGGGCCCGGATCTCGCGAACGTGTTCACCGCGCTGGGTCTGCCGCTGGGCGAGGCGTTCCAGTTGCGGGACGACCTGCTGGGCGTGTTCGGCCGCCCGGACTCCACCGGCAAGCCGAACCTGGACGATCTGCGCGAGGGCAAGCGAACGGTTCTGCTCGCGCTGGCGCTGCGTCGTGCCGACGCCGAGCAGCAGGCCACGTTGCGGGCCCTGGTCGGACGCGCGGATCTGGACGAGGACGGCGCGCGCCGGATCCGGGTCGTGTTGGAGGCGACCGGCGCGCGACGGGGCGTCGAGGACATGATCACCGCCCGGTACCGACGTGCCCTGCGCGTGTTGGACGAGGCCGCGTTCGCGCCCGCGCCGGACGCGGCCCTGCGGGAGTTGGCCCTGGCCGCGACCGCACGGGAGATGTGACCGCTCACGGCGCCTCCGCCACGACGCGGCGGGCCCGACGGGAGGGAGGGGCGATGGCGAAGGGCTGCGGCGACCTGGTCGTGTTGTTGAACGAGCGGTGGGAAGCGATCGGCGTCGCCCCCGGGGCGACGATCCATCACGAGGACACCCCGTTGCATCTGGCGTTCACCTGCTACGCGTTCGATGCCGCGGGCAGGTTCCTGTTGACCCGGCGGAGTTGGGCGAAGCGGACGTGGCCGGGGGTGTGGACGAACAGTTGCTGCGGCCACCCGGCCCCCGGAGAGGCGCTCCACGACGCGGTGTGCCGCCGGCTCGACGCGGAACTGGGCGCGGTCCCGGACCGGTTGGACACGGTGTTGGCGGCGGTGCGCTATCGGGCGGTGATGGACAACGGCATCGTGGAGAACGAGGTCGGACCCGTCGTGCGTGCCTTGCTCACCGGCGGCATCCGGCCCGATCCGCGGGAAGTCGCCGAGACCGCGTGGGTCGACTGGAGCGATCTGGCCGCGGCGAACACGGTCGGCGTCGCGTGCCTGTCCCCGTGGAGCACCGTGACCATCGCCGCCCTCGCCGCTCTGGGCCCCGACCCGCGCGCCTGGCCGGCGATCCCCGCCCTCGATCTTCCCGGAGGACTGCGATGACACCCGCGCAGGCCGCGACCGGTGCGACTCCACCCCGGGTGTCGCCGACCGGGGCCGGTACGCCTTTCGTGATCCCGTTCCCGCCGCGGGTCTCCGCGGTGCCGGCGTCGGCGCTCGAGCGTAATCTGCGGTGGGCCGCGGGCCACCGCATCGTCGTCGGCGACGAGGCCGCCGCGCGCTATCGCGCGTCCCAAGTGCCCGACATCGCCGCGTATTTCTTCCCCGACGCCGTCGGCCCCGACATCGACCTGGTCTGCGACCTGTCCGCGTTCTTCTTCCTCTTCGACGACGGCTTCACCGTCCCCGCCGGGGCATCCCCCGACGTAGCCCTGGCCGCCTGCGATCAGCTCCTGACCGTGCTGTCGCGACCCGACGGCGGGGCCGGCGACGACGCCCTGCCCATCGTGGCCGCGTTCGCCGACGCGTGGGAGCGCGAGCGCGAGGGCATGTCCGCCACGTGGTGCCGGCGCGCCGCCCACGAATGGCGACGCTACCTCTACGGGCACTACGCCGAGGTCGCCGACCGCACGGGAGCACCTGGCGACCCGACGCGACACGCTCGGGTTCCGGCCCACCGTGAACATGGGCGAACGCGTGGGAGGCTTCGAGATGCCGCTCGCGGCCCTGCACCACAGCCGCTTCCGGGCCATGCTCGAAGCGGCCCTCGACCACGTCCTCGTCGTCAACGAGATCTACTCGCTCGACAACGACGAGATCACCGGCGACCACAACCTCGTCCACTGCGTGATGCACGCCCACGACCGAACCCGGGCCGAGGCCATCGCCGATCTGGTACATCTTGCCGACGCCCACGCCCGCACCCTCGCCGCCGCGACGGCCGGGACGAACGACCTGTGCCGCGCGCTGGGACTCGATGGCGACGAACGCCGCGCGGTGCGCCGGTGGGTCGCCACGCTGTGCGACTTCGTGCGCGGCAACCACGACTGGGGCTTCGCCGCCGGCCGCTACCGCGCCCCGTGAACACCACCTTCTCCCACCCGCACCCGGGAGTGACCGAAGCATGAGCCGCGACACGCACACCGACCCCACGACCGACCGGCACCCGCCGCGGTTCGCGCGACTGCCGGGCGCACGGCCGCTGTTCGGCCACGCCCCGGCCCTGCTCCGCCGGCCCTTCCCCCTGCTGGCCGCCGCGGCCCGCGCGGGCGACCTCGTGGAGATCCGACTGGGCCCCAGGCCCGCCTACCTGGCGTGTACGCCCGAACTGGTCCGCGAAGTACTGCTCCACCCGGAGACCTACGACCGCGGCGGGGTGTTCATCGACGCCGCCCGAGAGATCGTCGGCGCGGGCCTGGTGACCTGCCCATGGTCGCAGCATCCCCGTCAACGACGCCTGGTGCGCGCCGGGTTGACGCAGGCGCGGCTTCGGACGTACGCCCCGATCATGATCCGCGAACTCGAGGCGGCCGCGAGCGACCTGCGCGAGGACGTGCCCTTCGACCTCCGTGCCGAGGTCGGGTCGATCAGCGCCCGCGTGATCGTCAAGACGATGATCTCCGCGTGTCCCACCGACGCCGACGAGAACGCGATCGCGACGATGGTCCGGGACCTGCCGGTCGTCATGTCCGGCCTGGTGGCCCACGTGATCGTCCGTGCCTGCGGCCTGCGCGGCATACCCACCCGCGGCGACCGTGCCTTCCGGCGGGCGCGAGCGCGACTGTACCGGGCCGTCGACGCCGTCGTCGCGGACTACCGCGCCCATCCCCGCGCCCCGGCCGGTGCCCCGGACATGCTGCGGGCCCTGATGGATCATCGCGACGAGGACGGCGAGGCGTTCACCGACCGGGAACTGCGGGACCAGGTGATGACCGTCCTCACGGCGGGCCAGGCCACCACCGCCGTCGCGCTGGCCTGGACCTTCAAGGTCCTGGCCGACCATCCCGAGGTGGAGGCGCGCGTGTTCGGGGAGATCGACCGCGTCCTGGCCGGGCACCCGGTCACCGCCGAGGACCTGCCCCGGCTCGAGTACACCCGGCGCGTACTCACCGAAACCCTGCGCATGTACCCGCCCGTGTGGGTCTTCACCGAGAACGTCGCCGAACCGACCCGCGTCGCCGGCACTCCCCTGCCCGCCGGCGCCACGATCGTGTGGAGCCCCCACCAGATCCATCACGACGCCCGCTGGTACCCCGACCCCGAACGCTTCGGCCCCGACCGGTGGCTCCCCGAACGCGCGGCCATGACGCCAACGGGGGCCTTCCTGGGCTTCGGCGCCGGCGCGCGCCGCTGCGCGGGAGCGGACTTCGCCCACACAGAGATGCTCCTCGCCCTCGCCGTCCTCACCCGCGGCCGACGATTCCGCCCCGCCCCCGGCGCCCGCGTACGCCCCATCACCACCGTCGAGTACGCCACGGGCCCCCTGTACATGACGTACCAATCCCGCAGCCCGCGCGCTCGGCGCCCCGGCGCCGCCCCCGACATCGTCGGCCGGCCCGGGCCGGCGTGCGCCCGGCATCCGCGGCCCACCGACGACCACCGTCTCCGGCACCGAGACGACCCGGACGGGACCACAGCACCCTGACACCCACGCCGACACCGGACGGGCGCGGCGCGGGAACGCCGGGAGGTACTCCCGGCATGCCGGCGCGGGCACCGCCGGAATCCCCCGCCGGCGCGCTTTATGCACGAACGGCGGGTGCAGGACCCTCGCGACACCGTCCCGGGGGGAAGGCGAGGAGAGCCTCGACGAACTCGACGACGGCCCCGACGAGTCCCACGCCACCGACTACCCGACCGAACAGGTCGCGCGGGGCGCGGGCGGCCGGCTCGACGACGTCGGCCCGGGCGTCGTCCACCGCGGAGCACCGATCGGGCGGTGTTCGTTCGAATACTTTCCACTCTCCGGTGGAACCGTGTGGTTGGTCGGTGGTCTCGCCGGCCGACCCCGCGTCGAGGAGTCCCCGTGTCCCCCGTATCCCGTCTGCTCGTCCGCGCTGGCACCGCCGTCGTCGTAGTGACCCTCGCCCTCGCGGGCACCGCGTCCGCCGCGCCGCACCACGCCCCGCCCACCGCGTCCGCCGCGCACGCCCCAGGACACCGCGCCGGGGTCCAGTGCAACGTCAACGACGACAACGTCACCTACCGCAACGGACCCGGCACGGAGTACAAGGCCCTGGGCACGGTGAACCAAGGCCAGGAATTCGACGTCACCGGCCAGAACGGCGAGTGGTACCAGGGCGACCTCCCCGGCATCGCCAGCGGCGTCTGGATCAACGTCGGCAACGTCGACTGCTGATCCACACCCGACCACCCCGAACGCAACGGGCCCGGCCAGCGCGACCCCACCATCACGCGACGGTGGCCTTTGCACGTGCCCCGTGGTGGGGCGCCGGGCCCGGGTGGGGGACACCCGCAGGCGCCGCGTGCCGGTTCCGTGGCACCGCACGTCCGCAACGGGGTCGCCGCGACCAACCGCGAGACATCGAGGTCCGCGGCGCGAACATCCCCCACGTCGAGGAGCACCTCGACGAAGCCGGCGGCGCGTTCCTTCCCGGCCCGGTCCGGTGCGACCGGGACTCGCGCCTCGCCGGGGGGATCCACCCCGTCGTGGGCGGCGGGTGGGCCGAAGCGTCACCGGGCATGCGGGGCCGGTTCCGCCCCGCCGTCAGGTGGGGTCGCCCCGGCCGCGTTGGTACACGCAGGGCAGTTGCGCGTGGCGGAAGAACGCGGCGAACGCTTCCGCGGAGTCGATGCTCGGGTTCTCCGGCAGGTGGGGGGCGAGTTCGCGGGCGAGGCCGCCGGAGAGGAGGGACCGGCCGATGTGCAGCAGGAGTCGGCCCAGGTCTCCCCGGTAGTGGACGACGCGCAGGAGCCGGTCGTCCCGGGCGAAGACCGCGGTGCCGAGGCTGCGGGCGACTTCGGTGCCGTCCGCGTCGCGGACCACGGCGGCACCGCGGCGGACACCGCCTACTCGAACGAAGGAAGCCGAGGCGCGGCGCAGCACGAGCAGCCGCTCGCGCCCGGGCTCACCCCGCCAGCGACGGTCGACACCGCGGCAGCCGAGCCCGAGACGGCGGCGGTGCCGGACGGGCCTCGGCCGAAGCGCACGCGGGAGCAGGCATGGGCGATCGCGGTGGGCGCGGCGGCGGCGTATCGGGCCCGGGTGGGGCACCTGGAGGTGCCGCGCGCCCACGTGGAGACGGTGACCGCGTTCGACGGGTGGCCGCAGGACGTCAGGCTCGGGGTGTGGGTGACCACGACCAGGAGCAGGCGGGCGAAGCTCTCGGAGGAGCGGATCGCGGAGTTGGACGCGTTGGGGATGCGCTGGACGTGAGCCGGGGGCGGCCGGGCCGGCCGGGGGTGGATTGGGGTTACTCACGATGAACCCCATATACAGCCTGCGCATTTTCGAGGGTGCACATTCGCCCCCGACCGGCCCGAACACCCACGTGGGCCCCGTCGTTTCCAAGGACGACGGGGCAGGCGACGCCCCAGGCGACGGGGCAGGCGACGGGGCAGGCGACGGGTAAACGGTCGGCCCGGGGGCGGGCCGGGCGCGGGCCTCGGTGCGCGGGTCGGGTGAGTGCAAGGGGGCCCGGTCCGGGCTTGCTGCTGGGGAGTCCCCTCGGAATCTGAGCGAACCCTTGGTTGGCTCCCCGGGCGGTCCAGTCGCGCTGTTCCATGGGGGTATGAGGCTTCCTGGGTGGGGTTGGCGGGTGTGGGCCGGGATCGGCGGAGTCGTCGCGGCGGGGGTTGCGGTGATGGCCGCGTGGTGGGGGGCGGCGGTGCTCCACGCGCTGGTGCCGATGTCGCGCCCGGGATGGGACAAGCTGAATGCGGAGACGCGTGCGCAGGCCGAGGGGCAATTCCGGCTGGCGCTGATCCAGGGACTGGCCGCGCTCGGCGCGGGGTTCGCGTTGTTCTACACGGCCCGGAACTTCCGGTTGAATCGGCGTGGTCAGGTGACCGAGCGGTTCACCAACGCGCTGGAACGGCTGGGGTCGGATCTGCCTTATGTGCGGTCGGGTGGGGTGTTCGCGCTGGAGCAGATCGTCCAGGACGCCCCGGAACAGACCGACCACATCGTGCGGATCCTCGTCGCGTTCCTGCGGGACCGTGTCCCCGCCGCCGGGGCCGAGGGGGCGCCCGGCCATCCCGACCCGGACGTGCAGACCGCACTGACCACCCTTGTGCTCCTCGAACCCACCCGGTCCCTGGTCAACCTGTCCAGGATCCACCTGCACGGCGCGGGCCTGGTCAACGGGAACCTGAGGCGCGCGGACCTGACCGGCACAAACCTGGCCGCCGCGTATATGCGCGGCGCGGATCTGCGCGGGGCGCACCTGTACGGCGCGAACCTGACCGGCGCGAACCTGAGCAGTGCGAACCTGACCGGCGCGAACCTGCGCCACGCGGACCTGCGCGGGGCGCACCTGACCGGCGCGGACCTGAGCCACGTGAACCTGCGCGGGGCGCACCTGACCGGCGCGGACCTGAGCCACGTGAACCTGCACGGCGCGGACCTGACCGACGCGGACCTGAGCCGCGTGAGGCTGCGCCACGCGGACGTGATCGTCGCGGTCCTGAGCGACGCGCAACTGGACTGCGCGGACCTGACCGGCGCCAACCTGACCCACGCGAACCTGCGCGGCGCGCGCCTGACCCGCGCGAACCTGACCCGCGTGAACCTGAGCGGCGCGGATCTGCGCATCGCGGACCTGACCAGCGCGGACCTGACCGGCACGAACCTGACCGGCACGAACCTGAGCAGCACGAACCTGACCGGGGCGACTCGGGCAACCTGACTCGGTCGGGCGGTGTCCGGCACGACGGGCAATCCGGCCCCGGCGTCGTGATCCTGGAGAACGGCGACAGGTTCAATCAGGTCCAGGATCCGCCCGTTCGAGGGGGCCGGGCCGGCCATCGTTCACCCGCGAGCGCGCGTTCGACCAGGACCACGGCGCGTTCGGTCGCCGCGGCGCGGGATCCCTCGTACTCGTACATCCTCAACACACCGTCGATCGCGTGCACCGGGATCGCGTCGCGCAGGTCCAAGCGCGCGGTGCCGTAGCCGTCCCGGGCGGCGGCGAGGGTGGCCGCGACGTGTTGGCGCGCCATCCGGGCCAGGATCAGCGGGTACTTCCGCAGGTGCGGATGGTTGCGGTACCCGGGCGGGCAGAGGTCGAACAGCCACGCCACGGCGCTGTCCTCCCATCCCGCCTCGCCGGGCGGGCGCACGCCCCGAGGCCACCCGGGCGGCGCGATGCCGTCCCGCCCGGGTGACTGCGGGGAGGGATCTTGGTGCATGTGTCCGAGTATGGGCGCCCTATCCGGAGCGGCACGCTCCACATCCGTGGGTGAGCGGTGTACAACGGTCTGCACCCCACAGGGCTGGAGGCGATCACATGAGGTGGCACCTGCGCCGGACCCGCCGCCGGACGCGCCGCGCGACGGTGCGGTGCGGGTCGTGCTGGTCGACGGACGTCACGCCCGAGGCGCCCGGGATGTGGCGCTGCCACCGGTGCGCGTACGAGTGGGGGACCGAGGCCACCTGGCGGCCCCGGGAGGTGGTTCCGATGCTGCCGCCGACCCCCGCCGAGGACCAGGCCGTCGCGGCCCGGCTACACGAGCCTCGGCGGTCCGGCGCGGCGGGCCCGCGCCGGCCGTGGGCGGCACGTCGCATCGACCCGTACGACGCGCCCGACGACGGGCCCGAGAACGATCCCGGGCCTGCGCTGGACGCGTACGAGACACCGATCCCCGCGGCCGAGGCCGCCGCGTCGGAACCGACCCCGGACATGGCTCTCCCGGGCGGGCCGGCGGAACGCCCGTCGCCGAACCCGGATGCGGTGGTCGCGGCGCACGCCTCCCGGATCCTGGATCATCTCGCCGGTATCGCCCTGGTCGACGGAGGCGACCCGGCCGTCACCCTCGTGGTGCTGGGCGACGTCGCCACTGCGGTGGAGACCATCCAGGCCGGCGCCGCGCACGCACGACGTACCCGACCCGCACCGCGGCAGCAATGACCGACACCACCCCTGCACCCACCGGGTGCACGTGGTGCTGCGCGGCGTGGTGGGTGACCCGGCCGCCCGCGCTGCACTGCTGCCCGTGATGGGCAACGGCACGCCGGATCGACAGCGTCCCGCCGTTGCGATGGTCACGCGAGACGTCAGCCGTGGGTGATCCACCACACGAGCCAGGTCCCGGCGGCGGTACCGATACCGGTGGCCACGCCGCGCGCGGCGGTCGCGGTCAGGACTCGGCCGGCACGGGCCAGACGAGCCCACGCAGTCACGGTGGACGAGGCGGTGGGGCGGTCGGGCGTGCCGGGGGCGATGGTGGTCATGTCTGTGTCCCGAGGATGCGTCGTGGATGGATGGGCGGTGTGAGGTGCCGCCTTGTTCCAGCGTGGACGTGTCGGGGGTGTGCGAGCCGTGCGGGCACACGGGAGCCGGACGCGAACGGCACGTGTTCCACACGAGGTCTGTCGTGGGCGGATCGGCGTTTCGTCTGCGCAAGGCACGTGCGGCGCACGAGACTTGGCGGAAATTGGCGTACGGGTGCATGGGGGCGTGGATGGCGATCGGGATGCCGGACGAACGACGGTTGCCGGCGGGCGCGCGGCGGGAGTTGGTGATCGCGTTTCACGCCCTGTACACCGACGCCGGACGGCCCGGAACCCGCGCCGCAGCGAACGCGATCAGCCGACGCGAGGATCTGCCGTCCACGGTCAGCCACGAAACACTGTCCGCGCTCCTCCATGGGAAAAGCGTCCCCGACTGGCCGCGGTTGGCGTCCGTCGTGCGGCACTTCGCCGGCGAGTCGGTGCACCACCCCGACCCGGATGAAACCGTGGTGCGGTTCCACGCGCTGTGGCGCGCCGAACGCGACGCACCCCCGTCCCCGAGAACGGATCGACTGACCGTCGGGGCACTGATCGGGGCCTGCCGACCCGATCCCACCGACGCCGAAGCGGTCCTGCGCGAGACGGGCCTGGACCCGGACACCGAACTGTCCGTCGGCGAAGCCTTCACGCTCCTGACCGACTTGGGCGCCCAGTGGCACGCCCTGCGCAAGGAACTCGCCGACGCCCACACTCGAATCACCGAACTCCGCGACGAACTGGTCCGATCGGCGCCGACGCCGACGCCGATCGGGAACCCGGACATCGACACACCGGACGATCCCGCGCCCGCAGGTACCGACACGACCCGCTACAACCCCATCGCGGCGCGCCTACCCCACCTCGCCGACACACTGAGCAAAATGGGCCTCTCCCTACGCGACGCGGGTCGGCACGAGGACGCAGCGACCGTGTTCACCGAGGTCGTCTTCCTCCACCGCGACCTCGCCGAGCACGACCCCACACACCGCCCCCTCCTCGCCAAGTCACTGTCCATCCTGGGCACCGAGTTGAAACACATGCGTCGGCACAAGGACGCGGCGAACGTATACGCCGATGCGGTCGCCGTCACTCGCGACCTCGCCGAGCACGAACCCGGACACCGCCCTCGCCTCGCAAAATCACTGATCACCCTGGGCACCGAGCTGAAACACATGCGTCGGTACGAGGACGCGGCGAACGTATACGCCGATGCGGTCGCCGTCACTCGCGACCTCGCCGAGCACGACCCCGCACACCGCCCCCGCCTCGCAAAATCACTGTTCAGCCTGGGCACCGCCTTGAACAACGTGGGTCGGTACAACGACGCGGCGAACGTATACGCCGATGCGGTCGACGTCACTCGCGACCTCGCCGAGCACGACCCCACATACCACTCCGACCTCGCCAACTCACTGGACATGCTGGCCTTGACCCTGCACTCACTGGGTCGACACCAAGAGGCGGCGAACGTGCTCACCGAGGTCGTCGCCATCCGCCACGACCTCACCGAAGGCAACCCCGGACACCGACTCGGCCTCGCCAACTCGCTGGAAAGGCTGGCCTCGACCCTGGGCAGCATGCTTCGACACCAAGAGGCGGCGAACGTGCTCACCGAGGTCGTCGCCATCCGCCGCAACCTCGCTGAACAACACCCCACGCACCGAAACCGCCTCGCCAACACGCTGGACAAACTGTCCACGACCCTGCACTCACTGGGTCGACCCGAAGAGGCGACGGCCGCCCAAGAAGAAGCCGTCACGCTACGAGAGGACATGTGAAACCCGGGCAGAGCGTTGCAGCCACTTGGAGTGGTGGGCGCTTTTCGCCTTTTGAGGCATGTCGCCGCCGTCGCCCGGCGTGGTCCCACTACGGTGCCCGTGGCGGCCTCGGGGCCGGGCGTCGGGTGCTGGTGGTGGAGATGGTCACGCGAGAAGTCAGCGGTGGGTGATCCACCACACGAGCCAGGTCCCAGTGGCGGTACCGATACCGGTGGCCAGGCCATGCACGGTGCTTGCGGCGAGGGATCGGGTGATACGGACGAGGCGGCCGCGGCGCGCGGTGGTCGGGTCGTTGGTCGACTGGTCGTCGTTCACGGTGGTCTCCCCGAGCGGGTGCGAACTCCTGGGCGGGTTCGCGTCGTCCCATCGAGCGCCCACGGACGTTTTTCCGGCGACCGCCTCAGGGCCGGTGGTCCGTCTCTAGGCTGCTGGGTCCGGGTGCGCGGGTTATCCGGTGGCCGTCCGGACCGGATCCGGACCGGATGCGTCGAGAAGGTCGGGGTTCGTGGCGGGAGATGCGGGCGGCAAGGCAACGGAACTGGCGGAGTCGCTGCGGAAGTTGTACGAACGGGCCGGATCGCCCACGTACGCGACACTCGTCCGCCAAGGTGCCGGGCAGGAGCAGCCGGTGGTGTTGAGCACCACGGTGCTCAGCGACTGGTTCAACGGACGCGGTGTGCCGGCCGATCCGGTTCGGTTCGCCTTCCTGGTGAGGTGGCTCGAACAGGAAGCCGCCCGCCGCAACCACGCCTATGTCGCGACGCCGACCGCAGCGTGGGAGCGCCTGCGGGGCGAGGCCGTGCGCGAACGCCGCCCCATGGGGCGCCCCCACACACCCCGCGACGGTGAACCCACGGTCGTGGGCGAAGGTTTCGCCGGTCGACCGGTTCGCGAGTTCACGGATCCGTTCGCGTTGGAGGTGCACCGCGCGATAGAGGGCCCCGAACACACGCGAGCGGGGCTGCCGGTGCTGCCGGTGTACGTACCCCGCGCCCACGACCAGGTGCTGCACGAGGCGGTGGAACGCGCGACGGGCGGGGAGAGCACGATGGTCACGTTGGTTGCCGGGTCCTCCACCGGCAAGACGCGCGCCTGCTGGGAAGCCCTCCACGGCGTGCCGGACGGGTGGCGGTTGTGGCACCCCATCGCCCCCGGACGCCCCGAAGCCGCCCTGGCCGAACTGTCCGCGGTGGGGCCACGCACGGTCGTGTGGCTCAACGAGGCCCAGTTCTACCTGGAACCGGCCGGGGCCGGCGAGCGCGTCGCGGCCGAACTACGCGAACTCCTGCGTGATCGCGCCCGCGCGCCGGTGCTCGTCCTGGCGACGTTGTGGCCGGACCCCTTCTGGAACACCCTCACCAGTCGGCCCTCCACCGACCGCCCGGATCCGCACGCGCAGGCACGGGCGCTGCTCACCGGCACCGATGTGCGCGTGCCCGAGGCGTTCACCGGCACCGACCTGGAGACCCTCCGCGCCAAAGCAGGCGAAGACCCGCGGTTGGCACACGCCCTCGCCAGTGGGACCGACGGGCGCGTGGCCCAGTTCCTGGCGGGCGCCCTCGCGTTGCTCAAACGCCTCGACCTCGCCCCGGCCCACGGACGGGCGGTACTCGAAGCCGCCATGGATGCCCGCCGCCTCGGCCACGGCCCCGTCCTACGCCAGGGATTCCTCGAGGACGCAGCCGACGCCTACCTCACCGACGACGAATCCGACGCACTGGCCGACGACTGGTTCGAACAGGCCCTCGCCTACACCACCGAACGCGTCCACGGCGCCACCGCGCCCCTGACCCGCATCCGACCACGACGACGCACCCGCAACCCGGCCACGGGCGACGGACCCACCTATCGCCTCGCCGACTACCTCGAACAACACGCACGCCACACACGCGGCGCCCTGTGTCCCGGCACCTCCTTCTGGAACGCCGCCCACGACCACGCCCGCACCACTGACGACACTCTCACCCTCGGTCGCGCCGCATACGCACGGCTACGGATACGCCACGCCGAACGCCTCTACGCGAAGGCAGCGAACGCCGACGATCCACGCGGGTGGGGCGCACTGGCCTATTCGCGGCACGAGGCGGGAGACCTTGAGAGCGCCGAGCGGTTCTACCGCCAAGCCGCCGACGCCGGAGACACCGAGGCATTGGAACGGCTGGTTCTGGTGCTGGCGGACGCAGGGGATTTGGCGAACGCTGAACCCCTGGCACGCGAAGCCGCCGAAGCCGGCTCCCACAACGCGCTGATGTGGGCAGCCACGGCTTGCGAAAGGGAGGGCGATCGCGAGGCCGCCGAACGCCTGGCCCGCGAAGCCGCCGATGCCGGACACTTCTACTCGCTGTCATGGTTGGCCGAACTACGGGAACAGGCAGGCGATCATCAGGAAGCTGAAGATTTGGCCCGCAGAGCCGCTGGCATCGGTCACCCGGAGGTACTCACGGACCTGGCCCTGTTGAGGGAACGGGCAGGTGATCGTGGCGGAGTCGACAATCTGTACCGCGAAGCCGCCGACGCCGGGGACGTCGGGGCACTCATGCGGTTGGCCGCGCTACGCAGGCAAGCCGGCGACCATGAGGGCGCCGAACACCTGTACCGCAAAGCCGCCGACACGGGAATCCGTGAAGCCCTGACGGGGCTGGCCCTGCTGCGCGAGCAAGCGGGCGACCATGAAAGCGCCGAACACCTGGCCCGCCAAGCCAACAACGCGGGAAGCATTGACGCACTGACACAGCTGGCCACGCTGCGGGAGGAGGCAGGCGACCATGAGAGCGCGGAACGCTTGGTTCTCGAAGCCGCCGAAGCCGGGAACCTTCGGGCACTGACGTGGCTGGGCGCAACAGGCGAACATGAGAGCGCCCAACGGCTGTACCGCAAAACCACAGACACCAGGAACCCCGAGGCGCTGGTCTGGTTGGCCGCGCTGCGCGAGCGACTGGGCGATCGTGAAGGCGCCGAACACTTGTACCGCGAAGCCGCCGACATGGGAAACGTTGAGGCACTGAAAGGGCTGGTCCTGCTGCGCGAACAGGCGGGCGATCGAGAAACCGCCGAACGCCTGGCCCGCCAAGCCGCCGACGCGGGAAACTTCGACGCGCTGACACAACTGGCCGTGCTGCGCGAGAAAACAGGAGACCACGAAAGCGCGGAACACTGGGCCCGCCAAGCCGCCATTAAAGGAAATTACTACGCTTTGGCAGGGCTGGCCCTGCTGCGCGAGCAAGCAGGCGATCGTACGAGCGCCGAACACCTAGCCCGTCAGGCGGCCGTCCACGGACATTCCTATGCCCTGTCATCCCTGGCAGAGTGGCGAGAGAAGGCGGGTGATCACATGGGCGCGGAGCGCCTGGCCCGTGAAGCGGTCGAGGCCGGAAACAGGCATGTGCTGATGAGCTTGGCTCACTTGCGACAAACAGCGGGCGACCACGACGGCGTCAAACTCTTGCGCGAGTGGTCGCAGCAGGGCTTCGATGCAACCGACGAGATGTGACAGAGGCAGTCCAAAGCACGCCGGGAAGCTAGCAGAAACCCGCTCTGACCTGCGAAAACGTGCGATCTAGTTCGGTTAACGGACCACCTGCTGCGGCAGCAACCAACCCTGGCAGACCCCCGCGCCCATGAGCGCATGTACAAAGACACCCCTCACTCAGAGGCCTGTTGGCGATCCTTGGCGTGGTGTCGCGTGCTGGCTTGGACCGCGACTTCCCGAACGCCGGCGGGGGTGTCGGTGGTGGCGAGGTCGCGAAGCAACGCGAGCGTCCCCGAATCATCCGACCACCCACCCGCAATCGCCCCGACCGCAGCTTCCCGAACGCCGGCGTCGGTGTCGGTGGTGGCGAGGTCGCGAAGCAACGCGAGCGTCCCCGAATCATCCGGCCACCCACCCGCAATCGCATCGACCGCGACCTGCCACGGCGGCCGTCCGGCGGACCACGTCTTGCTGGGGTCGCTCGTTGGGGCGGCGATGGACGGCTGCGTCTCGTGTCAGGACTCGCTACTGACGCTGTTGATCGACGACGCGGACGAGTTCCTGCTGGGGTGGGTGGCAGCGTGCGGCGCCGAGGACTCCGTGCTCGGCTGCGCGGTCCACCTCGGGGAGGTCCTGGTGGTGTGGGGCCCCGGGGAGTGGCACGGCATCTCGTCGCACGGCTCCCCCGACGACACCGCGACGGTGGCGCGGGCCGCCGAGCGGGTCGCGGCCGAGATCGCGGACCGGCGGTGGATCGTCGCCGGCGACCCGGACGACGACACGCCCCGCCCGGCCGGCCGGGACGAACTGCGGCGGGCGGTGCGCGCGGCGCGCGGGGACGACCCGAACCGGTAACCGGCCGGGTCGGCCGGGCACAGGCGGGCGAGGACGCCCTCGCGCCCTGTGTCGTCCAGCGGCTCGCCGCACGCCGCCGCCGGATCGACGACGTCCTCGGCCGAGGAACACCCGCAGCGTGGTTCGGCACGAGAACGCGCAATTCCGCGAATGGGTCAACGACTCGACCGCGGTCGGCGACTCGGCTGTGCGTCGCGTACGCCACGCCGGATCGCGTCCCGGCGGCGGCCGATGAACACGATTCGGTCACTCGCGGGTGTCGGCGGGATCGGCGATGGCACGTTGGGACGCGGCGCTGTGGGGGCGCCGGTCCGGGGGGGTGGGTGGTCGTGCGGGTGTTGGCGGGGCGGTACGAGTTGGTGCGGTTCGTGGGCCGGGGCGGGATGGGGGAGGTGTGGGAGGGCCGCGACCGGGTGATCGCGCGGCGGGTCGCGGTCAAACTGCTGCCGCACGCGCCGGGGGACGCGGCCGGGGCGGCGTTGTTCCTGCGCGAGGCCCGCACGGCCGGGGCGCTGCACCACCCCGGGGTGGTGACGGTGCACGATCTGGGCCGGGACGAGGCGGACGGGTCGTTGTTCCTGGTGATGGAGTTCGTCGAGGGCCGGGATCTGGCGACGGTGTTGCGCGAGGACGGGCCGCCGCCGGTCACCGTCGCGGTCGAGTGGGCCGGGCAGGTCGCCGCGGCGTTGTCCCGGGCGCACGCCGCGGGGATCGTCCACCGGGACCTGAAGCCCGCGAACCTGATGCTCACGACGGACGGGCGGGTCAAGGTCCTCGACTTCGGGATCGCCCGGTTCGTGGAGTCCACGCATCGGTCCAGCAAGGTGATCGGCACGCTGGCCTACATGCCCCCGGAACGATTGGACGAGCACCCCGGCGACGCCCGCTCCGACCTGTACTCCCTGGGCTGCGTCCTGCACGAACTCCTCACCGGCACGGTCCCGTTCGAGGCCACCAGCCCCGTCTCGATGATGAACGCCCACCTCCGCAAGACCCCCGAACGCCCCGGCGCACACCGCCCGGGTGTCCCCGCCCGGCTCGACGACCTCGTCCTCGCACTGCTCGCCAAGAACCCCGACGACCGACCCGCCACCGCCGACGAGCTACACACACGCCTGCACGCCATCGGCACACCCGACCGGGCGACACCCGCGTCCCCGATCCCGGCGGACGGCCGGCCACCGGCGGCAACCCCCGCCGCACCCGACCCCGACCCCGAGCCGGACCCGGAACCGACGCCACACGAACCACACACCGACACCGACACCGCCCTCGCACAGGCACCCACACGCACCCGGGCGCCCACACCACCCCCGCCCACACCCACACCGGCCGGCGAACCGGTCGACGGCACGCCGACCGCCGCCCCCGAACCGGCAACCGCCACCGCTCAACGCGACAGCGACAGCGATGCCGACGGGTCCGCGTCGACGGCCGCATTCCCCGGGCGACGCCGGTTCCTGTGGATCGCCGCCGGAACAGCAGCCGCCGCCGGAACCGGCATCGCCGTGGCACTCACCCACACCGGAGGCGGCACGGCGGCTCACAAGACGAACCCGCCCACCGGTCCACAGGCACAACCGGCGACGTCCCCTCCCGAAGCCCCCGTAACCGCGACGACGTCCGCTCCCGGAGTCCCCGCGCCCCCCTCGACCGCGACCTCGACCTCGACCGTCCGACCATGGCGCTTCACCACCGGCGACGCGGTCTTGTCATCCCCGGCGGTGGTGAACGGCGTGGTGTACATCGGCAGCCAGGACAAGAACGTGTACGCCATCGACGCCACCACCGGCACCAAAAAATGGGCCTACACCGCCGGCAGCGGGGTCGATCCGTCCCCGGCGGTGGCCGGCGGCCTGGTGTACGTCGGCAGCGACGACAAGAACGTGTACGCGCTCGACGCCGCAACCGGCGCAGGGCCGGCGACGTAGGCGGCGACGGCTCGCGTCTCCCCGGCGACGTCGGGCCATCCCGTGCCGCTCCCCCGGGCCCCACACCACAGGCGCGACGACCTCGTGCGTGCGGCGCGCGGGGATGATCCGAACCGTTAACCGGGCGGGTCGGCCGGGCGCTGCCTGGCGGGCCACCGTTCGCCGGCCAGCGCCCGCTCCACCAGGCCCACCGCGCGCTCGGTGACCGCCGCGCGGGAACCCTCGTGCTCGTACATCCGCATCACCCCGTCCATGCCGTGCACCGGCACCGCGCCGCGCAGCTCCACGCGGGCGCCGGCGTAGCCGTCCCGGGCCGCGGCGAGCGCGGCCGCGACGTGCTGCCGCGCCATCCTCGCCAGGACCAGCGGAAACGCGCGCAACACCGCGTGGTCGCGGTAGTCGGGCGGACATTGGTCGAACAGCCAGGCGACGGCGGTGTCCTCCCAGCCGGCCTCCCCGGGCGGGCGCACGCCCCTGGGCCATCCCGGCGGCGCGACGCCCGGCCGGCGGCGGGGCCGGTCGGGCGTCGGGTTCTCGCCGATCTCGCGCATATGCCGAGTATCGGCGCGAATCCGCCGACGCCGCGCACGGCCCCCGCGGTGGGGGGCGGGTCAGGCGTTCCTACGTTGTTGGTGGATCGGACGGGGGATCCGCGTGCTCGTAGTGGCTGCGGCCGTACTGCCAAGCGCAGCCGTCCGATTCGAGGGCGACCCCACCCGGGTAAGGCGGGTCGCCGTCGTCGACGACCAGCCACTCGCCGTCCAACGGCCCGCCGACCAGCTGGATCCCGGCCCGGTCGGGGTCGGGATCGGGGTTGCGGGGATCGTGGCCGTACCAGGTCCGCAGGAGGTCGGGGGTGTCGTCCGTCGTCATGGGGGCGACCGTAGCCGGCCCCGCCGACGCGCGGACGGGGATCGGGAGAACACGCCGGTTGCGAAGCGCGGTGGATCCGCCCCGACCGGGCGGGGCACGGTGGGGGGTTGCGGGAGATCCGGCGAAATCCCCTACCAGTCTGCGCCGTTCGCGGTGGCATACAGGGGCGCCGACCTGCGGCGATGCCCGCCCGGGGGCGCCGATCCAAACCGGCGCCCGGAACGGCGCCCGGAATGACGGGGCCGACGGCGGGGCGAACGGCATCGATCCACGACCCGTTCGGCGCGGCCGGCCGAGCCGAGCCCGGTCGCCACCCGCGCCGATCCGGAATCCAATCCTCCACAGCAGTCCGTGATCGGTGTACAACTGTCTGCCCCCCGGTCACGGATGGAGGGGATCGCATGCGATGGCACCTGCGCCGGACCCGCCGGACCCCGGTGCGGTGCGGGTCGTGCTGGTCGACCGACGTCACGGCCGAGGGCGATGGCCTGTGGCGCTGCTACCGATGCGCCTACGAATGGAGCACCGAGGCGGCGTGGAGGCCCCGGAACGTCGTGCCGATGCTGCCGCCGACCCCGGCCGAGGACCGGGCCGTGGCCGCCGCACGGCCGCACGAACCCCGGCCCGGCACGGCGGGGCCGCGCCGGCCGTGGGTGGCACGTCGGGTCGACCCGTACGACGGGCCGCACGACGGCCTCGAGGACAACACCGGGCCAGCGCCGGACACGTACGAACCGCCGATCCCGCAGCCGAACCGGCCGTGCCCCAACCGGCGCCGGGCGCGGGCCCGGCGACCCCGGCCGGGCCCGCGCAGCAGTCGACGTCGCCCGACGCCACGGTGGCCGCGCGCGCCTCCCGGATCCTGGATCGGGTCGTCGCCATCGCCCCGGTCGACGGCGACGACCCGACCGTCACCCTCGGCGTGCTGCGCGACGTCGCCACCGCGGTGGACACCATCGTGGCGAGCACCACCGCCCACGCACGCCGCACCCGCCCCGGCGCCGGATGACCAGATCCGGCCGGGCCGAGCGCGCCAAGCGCCTGCCACTTACGGGATCAGAGACAGATGTCCGGGCCGGATCGGTCAGTTGTAGACCCACAGCTCGTAGTCGTCCCCAGGAAGCCAGCTGCCGTTCTTGCACTCATAGCGCGTCCACCAGCCGTTGCTCTTCCCAACCTGGCCCGCCCAGTTGCAGTCGCTCTTCCAGGCGTAGTAGTCGTAGAGGGACCAACCTGCGGCCGACTTGGCACCAAGCGTGCGGCCCTGCGCCGGTTCGGACGCGGCCTGGGCGGGGGCGGCGAGACCTCCTACGAGGAGTGCGGATCCCAGCGTTGCGCCGGCAAGGAGCTTGCGAATACGCATCGGTCTTCCTTTCTGTGAGGCGCTCCCGGAAGCCGGTAGCGCGGCGGTCCTGACTTGTGCGCTGTTGTCATCGACTGCTTCTGCTCGTCACCCGACGAACCGAAAGTGAACGAAGCCACCTGCACGAGGGCCGGTCCGCAGCCGGGAGGATCGGTGCCTGCCCCCGAAACCAGGGTGCCGAGAAATGGTCAGGAGGTCCTTGTCATGGCATGCACGGTTCTTGACCGTTCGCGCACAGCTCCAGGATCGTGAAGGTTTCGGTACTCCCCCGGAGTCATGCCGTATGCAACCCGAAAGGCCCGGCTGAAGTTGGCGCCGTCCGACCGTCAACGGCAACGACGAACCCCCAGGCCACACCAAGCGGATCGAGCTCTCGCGCGCGCACCGCACGCGCACCCGACATCCGCCGACGCCTCCCGCCCCGTCGACGCACGCGCCACCGACACTGCGTACGTGCACAGGCGCTGCGGCCGCGCCGGTTTCCGCTGGGCGCACCCGGACGAGCTCTGTCGTGAAGCCACGGCGTTCCAGGAGGAGGCGACGTCACCCTCGCCGTGCTGCGCGACGTCGCCACCGCCGTGGCCACCGTCGCCCGTACACGGAATTCCTCGTGGTGCGCCAGGTGCGGATGCACGACCTGCACGGCCACCGCGCGCCCACCCGGCGACAGGCCCAGGAACACCTGGCCCATTCCGCCCGCGCCCAGCCGGGCATGAAGTACGAAATCGCCCATCCGCGTCGGATCTCCAGCCGCCAGCGGCTCCATCCCACGCCCCTCCGGCACCACGCGCCCCTACCCAACCACCAGGACGTCGGGCCCGTTCCGTAAACATGTCACGTGCCGACGCCCGGGGGAACACGTCCCACCGTTGAGGTCGGGTTCGCCGAAGCCGCACGGCGGCCGCCATGGGCGGCACCACCGATCGTGTCGCGAACACCCGCCTGCGCCGTGAGGCCGCGGCCTGGGGACGGTCCGCGAGAGAACTCGCTCGGCGCCGCGATCCGCCTCGCCGGTCAGGCGCCCTTGATGCGGTTCAGCTTCGTCAGGAGGTTCGCCAGGTCGGTGGCCGCAGAATGGTGGCCGTCGGCAAGGGCACGCCGATACAACTCCGCGGCGTCCTCCATACGACCCAACTTCTCCAATAGGAGCGCAAGGTTGTAGGCCGCAGAGCGGTGCCCGGCAGCGACGGCACGCCGATACAACTCCTCCGCTTCCTCCACGCGACCCAACCTCGCCAAATACCAGGCGAGGTCGAAGGCGGCGTACTCGTATCCGTCGGCGAGGGCACGCCGATACAACTCCTCTACCTCCTCCACACGACCCAACTCGATCAGGAGATTCGCAAGGTTGTTGGCGGCGTACGGGTTGTATCCGTCGGCGAGGGCCCGGCGATACAACTCCTCCGCCTCCTCCACACGACCCGACCTCGCCACCAAGAGCGCAAGATTGTTGGCGGCGTCCTTGTGCCCGTCGGCGAGGGCACGCCGATACAACTCCTCCGCCTCCTCCACACGACCCATATCCGACAAGAGGAAGGCGAGGCCATAGGCCGCGCGAACGTCCCCACCAGCGAGGGCGCCGCGATACAACTCCTCCGCCTCTCCGACATCCCCCGAATCGTGAGTTCGCTTGGGGTTGTCGTCGAGGTCGGTGTCCGTGGTCGAAGGCACGTAGGCGGTCTCTTTGGGGCTCTGGGTTGTCGGTCGACGTTGGTCGCCATGGGGTGGGAGGCGGTTTCGTGTCTCTGTGGCGCTGGTGGGGCGATCCTTTGGGTTTTTGGCGAGGAGGTCCAGGACGAGTTGGTTCAGGTTCGGTGACACGTCGGGGCGTAGCTCGATCGGCGCTTGCGGCTCTTCGTGGAGGTGGGCGTACATCTGCCCGGATGCCTCGTGGTGGGCGAAAGGTGTTCTACCGGTGAGGAGTTCGCAGAGGATGCAGCCGAGGGAGTAGAGATCGCCGCGGTGGTCGCCGACGCGTCCTTGCCAACGTTCGGGCGACATGTAGGGGGTGGTGCCGATCATGGCGCTTGCGCTGGCGGTGATGGTGGCGTAGGTGCGAGCGAGGCCGAAGTCGAGGATCTTGATGCGGCCTTCGTGGGTGAGGAAGAGGTTCGCGGGCTTCAGGTCGCGGTGCACCAGGTTCGCGGCCTGGGCGGCTTCGAGGGCGTCGCAGATCTGGCGGGTCCAGTCGACGACCTGGTCGATGGAGGGCAGGTTCTCCCGGCAATGGTGGGCAAGGTCTTGTCCGTGGAGGCGTTCCATGACGAGGTACATGGGTTCGCCTTCGGCCCCGCCGCCGGCGTCGTAGATGGTGACGACGTTGGGATGGTTGAAGGTGGAGGCGGCCTGGGCTTCGCGGACGAACATCCTCTCGGCCGCGGGGTCCCCGTTCTTGGTGAGGAGTTTGACGGCGACGGTCCGGTGCAATCGAAGGTCGTGGGCGGTCCAGACCTCACCCATGCCGCCATGGCCGAGGCGGTGCAGGAGTTCGTAACGCCCGTCGACGATGCGGTGTGTGTCGGCCACGGTGTGCCCCCTCTGCGCGTGGTCCTGGATTCGATGGTCTACCAGGCTGTGAACGGGCGCATCAGGGCTTTCCCCGTCTTGGGTGCGGGAGGAACGACGACGTGTCCGGCGCCGGCACCGGATCCGGCTGACGCTGCCCTGCTCGGAGGCTCGCGGGGCGGACGCCTCCAAGCGTGACAAACGTGGATCGGCTGCCACGTCACTCCCGGGCGGCCCTGATCGCGCCGTCGCCGGGCCGCGCCGCAGGGTATGCCGGGCCTCACCCGATCGTGAGCGGCGTGGGCACGGGAAGGGGCCATCGGGTGCCGGTGTCGGGGTCGCCCGCCCAGACGAACTGCTCGTCGTCGGCCGTGACGGTCATACCGTGCTCGTACAGTCCGATCGCGCCCGCCGCGGTCCACGCGTCCCACGCGGCCTCGAGTTCGTCGACGAGGCGACGCGGACCGCCCTGAGAGGCGATCGGACGACCGTTCGGCGGCGTGGTGATCGTCGCCCAGGACTCGGTGCCGTCGTGGAGACGGGCGTGAACGCCGCGGGTGTCGGCGGTGGTGTCGAACATGACGTCGGGCAGGCGCAGGCGCAGCGCCCACATCAGGTGGGCGTTGTCGTGCAGGGGGCGCGGGTCGCGGGTGAAGGCGCGTTCGTGATCGGGGTCGCGGTCGGCGCGGACTTGGCGGTGCGCGGGGGCGGTGGGGGTTCCGCGGGCGTTCATGAATTGGGCGAGGCCGTGGAGCCATCCACTCGCGGAGCGGCCGTCCTTGGCGGTGGTGAGGGCGAAGTAGCCCAGGCGGGTCCAGGGGAGGACGATGTCGCCGCCGGGGGTGGTCTGTTCGATCCAGGCCCGGGGGACGCGTTCGACCGCGTAGGTGGCGATCACCCGGTCGTAGGGGGCGGCCGGGGGCCGGCCGAGGGCGCCGTCGCCGATCCGGACGTCCACGCGCGCTCCGGCGCGGGTCAGGGTCGCGGCCGCGCCGGTGGCGAGGGCGGGGTCGGCCTCGATGCTGGTGACGTGTCCGGTGGGACCGACGCGGTGGGCGATCAGGGCGGCGTTCCAGCCGGTGCCGGTGCCCAACTCCAGGACGCGGTGGCCGGGTTCGAGGTCGAGGGAGTCGAGCATGTCGACGACGATCGACGTGCAGGACAGGGACGAGGAGGGGATGCCGTCGGTGATCTCGGTGATCGTCGCGTCATCGGGTCCGGCGTGGACGAGTCGGGCCCAGGCCTGCGGGTCGCCGGCGCGGTCGACGCTCTGCCAGGCGTGGCCGTCCCAGGTCCACAGGACCTCGGGCGCGAAGGCGTCGCGCGGCAGGTCCTCGACCGCGTCACGCAGCCACGGGGAGTCCTCCGGCCACGCGTTGTCTGTGTCCATCGCCGCGAGCGCGCGGCGGCGATGGTCGGCGATGTCGCCGGGGCCGGCGTTCACTCCTGCCGGTCCTTCTTGTGCTTGCCTTTGGGGTCCTCGGGCTTGGGAACGCGGCCGTCCCCGTTCCCGGGGGGCGGGTCGCCCTTGTCCAACGGCTGATCCGGCTTGTTGTGCTCGCCCATCGCGCACCTCCAGGCTCGTCACGGTCCGAAGTCCCATGATGACGCGGAACACACTCCGAGGGGAACCGATCGACACTCGAGGTCGCTGTCACGGCATCGACCGTGGCCGGGTGCCCCGGACGGCAGATCGAGTCGAAGGGCCGACCCGGCCGGGCGAGCCCCCGGTTCAGGCGTGGCCCGGGATGGGATGCAGGTTCGCGTCCAAGAGGGCGAGATGCGGGTGGCCCGCAACTCCTGCTCCCGTGCCCGGTCCACGAGGTCGGCAGCGCCACCACTCGGAACTGATCGTGCTGGGCAGGCAGTTGCGGGGGCGTGCGGTCGTGCTGGCCGGGTTGGTGGTGGCCTTGGACGAGGCGGGCAGGCCTGATTTCGGGCGGCTGCAGCGGCGGATGGCTATCGCCCACCCGGGCCGAGCGCGGGGATTGTCGGCACTTGTCGGGCACCGACGGGTGCTCATCGCCGGAACCTACGGTCTGTAACTGACTCTGGGCTGTTTCCTGTGTCCTCCTCGGCGGTATGTCGGTTCTCCGGTGGAACGGCCTTGTCGGTACCGAGAGTTGGTAGTGGGGCGGGTGGCCGGCGTGGTGTGCGCCGCACCGGGCTCCTGTCGAGGGGGCGTAGCGGTGGATTCGTTGGTGGACCCGGTCGTGGTGGCCGCGGGTGGGGCGTTGGTGGGGGCGATGGCCACGGACGCGTGGCAGCGGACCCGGGACGCGGTGGCCGGCTGGTGGAGGTCCCGTTTGGTCAGGCCCGGCGGGCCACCGGGCGCGTCGAGTCCGGGCGGGGTCGAGGACGATCGGGCGGTGCTGACCGCGTTGGAGGGATTGCGCGAGGCGGTGCTGGTCGCGCGAAGGGCCGGAGACGTCAGGGCCGAGCGGGAGCTGGCGGAGCGGTGGACCGGGTGGCTGCGGGGTCTGCTGGCCGCCGACCCGATACTGACCGACGGACTGCGCCGGCTTCTGGAGGACCACTTGGCGCCCGCGCTGGGGCCGGATCAGCAGGAGCACATCCGGTCGGTGATCATGCACGGGACGGCGTACGACCACGGACGGGTGTTCATGGCCGGTCGCGACCAGCACATCACCGGCACGTGACCCGCTCCGGCCGGCAGGACCCGGCATCCGACCCGCGGGCAGTCGGCAGCGACGGTGATGACACCGACCGTGTCGGGTTGCTGCCGCGGGAGGTGCACCTGGAGGCGATCGCTCGACGAGGGCCGCGTCTACGCTGCCGGGCGTGACCAGTACATCACCCAGGTCGTCCAGCCGCCGACGCCATCGGAGCCCGCACTTCCGTCCCAAACGCAGACGCTGCGGCGGGCAGCGGCGGTGTTTACCGGCCGCCGCGAGGAGTTGGACCGGCTGTTGGCCGCCGCCGACCGGACGCTCGGCGGCGCGGGAGTGGTGCAGGTTCGGGCGGTGGACGGGATGCCCGGAGTGGGCAAGACCGCACTGGTCGCCCACGCCGCCGCCCTGCTCGCCGACCGGTATCCGGACGGGCGGCACGTAATCGAGCTGCACGCCCACGCGCTGGATCGTGGCCCGGCCGACCCGGCCGAGGCCCTGGCCGCTCTCTTGCGCCGGACGGGCGTGGACTCCCGCTTCGTGCCCGACACCCTGGAGGAACGCGCCGCGATGTGGCGCGACCAGCTCGCCGCCCCCCGAGGCGACCCGCCCGCCAAGCGACGGGTACTCCTCGTCCTCGACGACGCCGCCGACGCCGCCCAGGTCGAGCCGTTCCTGCCCGGCCCCGGCACCGACGGGTGCCTGGTCCTGGTCACCAGCCGCCGTCGCCTGCCCGGCCTGCACGCCACCGACACCATCGACCTGGGCGTGATGCCGCCCGACGACGCCGCGCTGTTGTTCACCCGCATCCTTCGGCGGCCTCCGGCCGCCGATCCGGCCCGGCGGGCTGCGGACCAAGCCGCCGTCGAGGAAATCGTCAGCCTGTGCGGTCATCTCCCCCTGGCCATCGACCTGCTCGCAGGGCGCATCGCTGCCCACCCGGGATGGGGCCTGCCCGCCTACGCCCGCGAGTTCGCCGAGACACGGGACCGGCTCGCCGAACTCACCGACGGCGACCGAGCGGTGGCCGCCGCGTTCGAGATGTCGTACCGCGGCCTGACCCCCGCACTGCGCCGAATGTTCCGTCGGCTGGCCCTGCACCCCGGCTCCGAAATCGACCGGTACGCCGCCGCCCTCGCCGGGGTGCCCCTCGCCCGGGCCCGGCGGGAGTTGGAGGCGCTGTACACCGCCCGCCTGATCACCGAACCCGCCCGCATCCCCGACACACCCGCCGGCACCGCGATCGGCCGCTACCGGCTCCACGACCTGCTCCGGGCCTACGCCCACACCCTCGTCACCCGCCCCGAGCCCGCGACCAGGCCCTCACCCGCCTCCTCGACCACTACCGGCACACCGCCCGAATCGCCGACCGGCGCCTCGGGCAGTCCTCGCACACTCCCGACGAGGCCGGGCCCACCCTGCCCGACCGCGACGCGGCCCTGGCCTGGCTGCGCACCGAACGCCGCAATCTGACCGCATGCCTCGACCACGCCGCCGCCCACGACAAACCCGCCCACCTGATCCACACCACCACCGCCCTTGCCACGCTCCTGCGCCTGGACGGCCCCTGGCCGGAGGCCGCCGAACTCCACCGGCGCGCCGCCGACACCGCACAGCGGACCGGCGACCACCTCGGGCAGGCCAACAGCCTCCAGGAACTGGGGCGGGTACGGAACCTGATCGGGGACTTCCCGGGGGCGGCCGATCTGCTGGAACGCGCCCACACCCTCCACACCGACCTCGGCAACCGCCAAGGGCAGGCCGCCACCGCGTGGGAACTGGGGCGGGTACGGACGGCCACCGGCGACTATTCGGGGGCAGCCGATCTGCTGGAACGCGCCCACACCCTGTACACCGACCTCGGCGACCGCCTCGGGCAGGCCAACACCCTGTTGGCGCTGGGGCGGGTACGAACGGCCACCGGGGACTGCTCAAGGGCAACCGATCCGCTGGAACGCGCCCACACCCTGTACACCGACCTCGGTATCCGTCACGGGCAGGCCGACAGTCTCCAGGAGCTCGGGCGATTGCGGACCGCGACCGGGGACCATGAGGCCGCCGCCGACTACCTTCGGCGCTCGCTGGTGCTGGTGCGGGAACTCGGCGATCCACAGGGAGAGGCCGAGGTGTTGAACAGCACCGGTGCGCTGCTGGCGCTGTCGGCCAGACCCGGGGAGGCGTTGACCGTGTTCCGCAAGGCCCTGACACTGGCCCGGACGGTGGGCAGCCCGGTGGATGAGGCGCGGGCCCTGGAAGGCACGGGCCGCGCGCTGGCGGCCACCGGGGACCGCAGCGACGCGCTGGCGGACCTGCGGACGGCGGTGGCGCTCTACCGGCGGATCGGCGCCGCAGAGGCTGCGACCGCTGCGGCGTTTTCGGCGGAGCTGGAACACAAAACACGGCCGACGGCCCGGACGCGGGCGACGTGACGGGCTGAACCGCCGGGCCCACCCGCAGCGGGGGCGGACCCGGTCGATCGCGCCGCCTCCGCCGCATCCTCCTCCCATGACCACCACGGAGAGCTACCACCGAATGGATGCTGTTGGCGATCTTCTGTGGGTCAGTGATTCCGGGGGATCGCGAGCTCGTCGCAGAGTCGTTGGAAACGGCTGGGAGCTCTGGGTGTTCGGGTGGGCATCGTGCCTGGTGGCAGGCATCCGCTGAGCCGGGCAATGTTGGTGCCAGCGGCGGCGAGAACGTGTTGGACATGGGTCTTGGCAATGCCGCGGTAGCGGCAGTTGCGCATCCCGTGGGCCCGGACGGTCTCGGAGACGATCGCCTCACAGCCGGCCCGCATCGCGTACCGCCGCCGCCATTCCGGGGCCTGCTGATCCCGGCGGACCCGACTCTGGATCTCGTGCAGAGGCCGGGGCATCAGGGTCAGATGTCGACCACGGCCGCCGGTGTTGCCGGTGCTCGTGCGCGCAGAACACGAAGACTCCGCATGCGCCCGACGTCGACAGGGTCGCCGGTGCGCCCGAGGTCGGTGCGGCCCAGCGGACGGCCGTACGCGACGTCGAGGCCGCGTACACGGCGCTGGAACAGTCGCTGGGCGGGCGCGCCGAGCGCCGTGGCGAGGCGGTGTCGGACGTGTGCGGCGCCATGTTGAAGCGTCCGTCGTTCTTCGGCGAAGGGGGCGGGAGGTGGAGCAAGGTCCGCTGTGAGCGCGAGATCGTGCGCGCGTACGTACTCGACGGACCCAGGGCAACGCACGCAACGATCGTCGCCGACGCCCTGACCGCCGCCGGCTGGTCCCGCCCCGGAGCCGATCTCGTGGATCCGGGTACCTCCCCGTGTCCCGCGCCCGCGCCGTCCACCCCCCGAACCTCCTCCACGCAGGTCGTCCACGAATACCCGTGCACCATCGAGGCGACTCTGCCGTCCCGCGTGAGCCTGCATGCGCGGTTCTCGGACCAGGACCCGTTGCCCTACTTCTCCTCCCGGCTGCGACCCACCGACGCACGTTCCACCACCGGCACGATCACCGATTTCGACGTCCACTCCGTCACGAACACGCCCCGAGCGGCCGGGATCAGCGTCGTGATCGTGTCCGTCCTCGATCCCTACTTCCAGCAATGACCGTGTTCCCGAACCGACTTCGCGCCCGCGCCTGAACCGTCCGTACGGCGTACCGGTCCACCGGCGCGAGGCTCCGACACCGGCGGACCCTCCTCATCGAGACCGTTGCGATCCGCGCTGCGGGGAAGCACGAGGGCCCCTGACCTGGGGGCAGGGGCCCGGTGCCGGGAGCCGCACGCCGGGGTCACCCCTCGGGCGTGTGGGCGGAGGCGCCCGGCGACGCAGGACACCGGATGTGCCGAAGCACGCTGGTTGTCACCAACGACCGCGTCGAGCTGCGATTTCCCGCCGACGAAGCACGCAGGTTGTCACCGGATCGGCACACCGCTTGTCACCATCGACCGACAAGGCACACGTGTTGTCACCGGCCGGATCGCTCCGACCACTCCCCGACCTGCCCAAAAACGTGTCCCTCCGAGCAGAGATCCACGCGAACAACCGTGCCGATGTGACAACCAGCGTGCCTCGGCACACGACAGGCTCAGACGTCAGACCGACAACCCCACCCGAAAGTCGTAAGGAAAACCGGACAGGAAAACCCGACAGGAACCCGAAAGACGCCCCACAGGAACCGCCACTCCAGCGACACCGGTTCACCTCAACCGCGGCCAGGACCCGCCGACCGGACGCCCAGGCCTCACCCACCGAAACAGCCCGCCACCCGTCCACAGGTCTTCCCAACCGAACCGACCATCCGTCCCAAATCCTGCAAAACCACAGGCCACAAGCCAGACCAAAGCCGAGCAAGACGCAAAACCCAGGCCACGCACCCAAGATCCAAAATCCCAGATCCTGCAAACACACTGGTCAACACATGATCAATCGACAAGAACTTTCAAAACAGCCGGGACGGAGCAACCGACGCGGTACTGCTGGGGTGGGTGGCGGCGTGCGGCGGGGCCGAGGACAGCCCGCTCGGATGCGCGGTGCACCTCGGCGAGGTCCTGGTCGTGTGGGATCCCGGGGAGTGGCACGGGATCTCGTCGCACGGGTCCGCCGACGACACCGCGACGGTGGCGCGGGCCGCCGAGCGGATCGCGGCCGAGGTCGCCGACGGCCGGTGGATCCTGGGCGCCGACCCCGACGACGGGGCGCCCTACCCCGCCGGCCCGGACGAACTCGCGCGTGCGGTGCGCGCCGCGAGCGGGGACGCAGATCGGTGGCCGACTGCGGGCCGCCCGCCCGGCGGCCCTCCGCTTTGCCGGGCCCCGCCCGCACCCCGGGCGGCAGCGGCGCGAGGTCCTGGGACACCCTTCCGTCCCGGCTGTGATTCACGTCACTGCCGGCGGCTCGGTGCAGCACCCGGCCCCGTTCCGCCGTCATGGGGGCAGTGATCGGGACGAGGAGAGGAGGTCGGCGGGTGAGGTTTCGCAGGAGCGGTCCGGGCAACGGATTCACGGAGTTCGTCGCACAGCGGTCGGGAGCGTTGTTCCGCACCGCGTATGCGCTGACCGGTGACGTGCACGTGGCCGAGGATCTGGTGCAGGAGACGCTGGAGCGGGCGTGCCGACACTGGCGGAAGGTCGCGGTGGCGGACTCGCCGGAGGCGTACGTGCGCAAAGTGCTGGTCAACCTGGCCAACGACCGCTGGCGGCGGCTGTCGCGCCGGGGCGAGCGCCCCGGGCTGTCGGGGGTGCCCGAGACGGCCGACCCCCGGGACCGGTTCGGGCAGGTGGATCTGCGCGCGGAACTGATCGAGGCACTGCTCGGGCTGCCGATGGGCATGCGCAGCGTGGTGGTCCTGTACTACCTGCACGATCTGGACGCCCGGCAGGTCGCCGACGTCCTGGACATCTCTTCGAGTGCGGTGAGGTCCCAGCTCGCCCGCGGCCTGGCCAAGCTGCGCGATTCCGTATCGGGCGCCCAGGCGCCGCACACGCCGTCGGCCGCTTTCGGAGGTACGAAGTGAGGAACACGTCGTCCGGACCGGCCCCGTTCGAGCCGGGCCTCGAAGCCGAGCTGCGTGCCGCGGTGGCCTCCTTCGCCGACGGGCCGACGGCGCCGGTCGTCGACGCGGCCGCGATCGAGCGAGCCGTCAGCCGCAGCCGCACCCGCCGGGCGCTCCTCGGCACCGCTGCGGCGTGCTGCGTGCTGGCGTGCGCCACGGTGGGGTTCTTCGCGCTGGAGCCCGTGTCGCCCGCGCCCGGCGCCTCCCCGTCCCTGTCCCCACCGGCGAACGGGGCGTGCACCCCGCTCGCCACCGGCACCCCCAAGAGCGGAAGCGCCGATGCGACTCCGACACAGGAGCAGGAGCAGACCGCGGGAGCGGGCATCGCGCTGCCGGACCTGGCCGGCATGCCGGTCGAACAGGCCGAAAGCCTGCTGCGCGGACTCGGACTGAGCTGCACGATCATGCGGCACACGGACTGGAACGCTCCCGCCGGGCAGGTGATCGGCAGTCACCCCCGGGGCGGCGCAGAACCGGTGACACCGGGCTCGTCCGTCCTCCTGCTGGTCTCGACGGGCAAACCCGGCAGAACCTGAGCGACCGGGCCCTTCGGCCCGCGCACCGGCCGAGTGACCCAGGGGCCGGTGCCGGGCAGTCCGTCGACTCGGCACTCGGCCGCCCGCGCCGGACTCGACGGCGCGAACGACGTGATGTTCGCGACGGTCACCGCGATGTCCCCGGACGATCGGCGCGGCGCGGCGAACACCGCGATCGACACGCTCGCCGGCGTCCTGGGCATGGGCATGGCCGGCCCGCACTGCGTGGAGCCGGGCCAGGCGGGCCGCCTCGGTGGTGGTCTCGTCGGCGCTGCTGCCGCCGTCCGGCCGGCGGTCCGTGCGGGCCGGCAGATCGGCGGCGAGGTGGGTCTCGGCGACCGTGGGCACCCACACACGACCGTTCAGCTCCACGGCGGCCCCGTACTGCAGGGTCCGCAGGGCGTCCCGGCAGAGCAAACCCGGGTCGGCGCGAGAGCAGTCGCGGCGTCCGCCCGCCCCACCCCCACCCGGCCAGGGATGTCCCGACCTCTCGGACCCGGTACACGCGGCGCAGCGAGCACGGTTCCGACGCGCGAACACACCGCCCGCCACAAGGAATTCCCCATCGCGTTGCGCGGCCTTCCCAAACCCTGCGACACCGCAGGTCAACCGACCCATCGCCGAAAGGCACACCCACCACCACAGACCGAAGCCCCATGTCACCAAGCACAGGCCGATCTTCTCGATCGGTGCCGCACCCCAGGTCAGAGCACCGCACCCCGAACCCGCCATTGAGAAGAGGCACCGCTGCGCGCACCCCGCGTCCGGTCGTCCTCTCGAACCCGGGAACCGAACCCACCGAACCGCAACGGGGCGTTGGCGCCCGCATCTCGGGCGAGCCTGGCGCGGCGTACCTGTCAACTTGGGAGTTCGGGCCGGGACGGTGCCGGGCGGTATGCATTCGCTGAGACGGACGAGGTTGGTTCCGGCGGCGACGAGGACGTGTTGGACGTGGGTCTTCGTCCGGAGGGGCCGGCTCGCCCGGACGTCGAACGGCGCCCGCATCCCCGGTCCGTTCGTTCGACTCCTACGCCCCGAACATGTCGGACGCCGCTGCCCGGGCGTGCCCGTACACGGACTTCCATGGCGCTCCGGCGGCGGGTTCCGGCCGGGTTCTCGTCGAAGTGCCCGACCCGGGCGTGGCCGGCCTCGTCCACGAGCAGATACTCGATGGCGTTCCCGACGGAGAACGACGAGGTCTCACGGCCGAGCGTGTCGAAGACCCGGACCCGATTCGCACATGCACCCGACGGAAGGGGACGCCAAAGGGAATTCTCAACCGCGTTGCCCGACCCCCTCACACCCTGCAGCACCGCAGGTCAACCGACGCCCCACCGAAAGACACACCCGACACCACACACCGAAACCCCAGGCCACGAAACACGAAACAACATTCTCAATCCGTGCCGCACCCCAGGTCAGAGGACCACACCCGCACAACCCCGCTGAGACGACACACCCGACGCGGATTCGGGCAAGCGATCGTCGCCTCGACGTGAACCCCGGCGGCCTGTGGGACGCGTCGGTGTCACGAGCCGGTCACCGTCGCCGCGAGTGGACTCCGCGGCGGGAGCGGCGGTCGGACGATGGGGGCATGACGGCCAAGACATGGGCGTGGGTGGGCGGCGTGGTGGCCGGTGCGGCGCTGGTGGGGTTGGCGGTGTATCTCGCGGTGGTGGGGCTGGACGAGGCGGACAAGTGGGCGAGCGTGCTCGGATTGTTCGTGACGTTGGCCGGGTTGGCGGTGTCGGTGATCGGGATGTGGCGCGAACGCGCCTCGTCGGGCGGGCAGTCGGTGACCGACAGCACGATCGGCGGGGGTGTCGCGCAGGTCGCCGACACCGGTGGCAACGTGCGGATCACCCACCGCGGCACCGGGCCCGTCATCCCGCCACCGACCCCGCAGGGCGCGCCGCCTGCAGGAGGCGTTCCGCCGGCGGACGACGGGCAGCGGGTACAGGGCAGTACGGTCTCCGGGCCGGTCGACCAGGTACGGGCCACCGACGGGGACGTCGACATCGACGAGGGCCCGTGACCGGCCCGAGGCGCCGGTTCGGCTGGTGGCCCCGCCGCGGCACCCCGCCCGTTCCCGAGCCCGGAAAGCGCCTGCCCCGGCCGGCGGGCGCACCGGCGCCTGACGCGCGGGTGCCGACCGTGCGGGCGCGGCCGGGGCAGTGGGTGTCGGGGTCGGTGGTGTACGGACCGGTGAGCATGGTCTCCGGCGTCACCGGGGACGTGCACATCACCACGCACACCGGCGCGGAACGGGCGCTGTACCGCGTCGACGCCTTCCCGACGGAGCGCGCGGCGCCGACGGTTGCGCAGGCACGCGCGCAACCGGCGCGGTTGCTGCAGGCCCGCTACGCGCTCGTCGGCTTCACCGGTCGTCGGGGCGAGTTGGCGCGGTTGGCCGCGTCGCGCGACGGTCCGGGAGCGGTGTCGGTGCTGCTGGTGCATGGGCCCGGTGGGCAGGGCAAGACACGCCTGGGCGCCCGCTTCGCCGCCGACACCCGTGCCGGTGGCGGTGGTTGGGAGGTGTTGCAGGCCCGGCACGTCTCCGACCCCACCTCTGCGGACGTCTTCTCGGGTGCCGGTGACCTCGCCCGCCGGCCGGGTCCGGCCGGCGAACGGGTAGCGGCGGCAGGGGTGTTGTTGGTGGTCGATTACGCGGAGCGGTGGCCGGTGGACGACTTGCTCGCGTTGCTCGCCCACGCGGCCGTGCAGGGGTGTCGGGTGCGGGTGCTCCTGGTGGCGCGTCCGGCCGGGTTGTGGTGGCAGACGCTGGCGCATCGCCTGGACCGGCTCGACGTGGACACCGACGTCCTGCCGCTGCCGGCGCTGACCGACGATCCGGGTACCCGGCCCGACGCACTGTTCACCGCGGCCCGGGAGCGGTTCGCCGCCGCACCCGACGTCCCCGACCCGCACCGGGTTCCCGCGCCCGCCGCATTGGGGGATCCTCGGCGGTTCGGGCAGGTGCTGGCCGTGCACATGGCCGCCGTGGCCGCCGTCGACGCCCACCGCACCGGCACGGCGACGAACCTGGACGCGCCGGGGCGGATCTCCGGCTACCTCCTGGACCGTGAACGCGACCACTGGCGGCGCCTGCACGCCAACGGGCGCGTCACCGTCCCCGCCGAGACGCTCGCCCACACGGCATACACCGCCGCGCTGGCCGGCGCGTTGGCGTACGACGACGGTCACGCCGCGCTCGTCGCGATCGGCGCGTGCACCGGCGAGACCGTCGACCGCGCGCTGACCGACCACGCCGTCCCGTATCCACCCACCGACCCCCACGCGGGCACCGTCCTGGAAGCGCTGTACCCCGACCGCCTCGCCGAGGACTTCCTCGCGCTGACCACCCCCGGACACCACCTGGCCCACGCCACCCCCGACCCCTGGACCACCACCGCACCCACACGCCTGCTCCACCCCACCCCCGACGCGCACACCGGCACCACCGCGGTCCCCGCGACGGACATCACGGCGTGGGCCGCCGGTCGGGCCCGTACCGCCCTCACCGTGCTGGTCGCCGCCGCCGCCCGCTGGCCCCACCTCGTCCCCACCCAACTCGCACCTCTGCTCACCGCCCGTCCCACCCTCGCCCTCCACGCCGGCGGCGCCACCCTCACCGCTCTCGCAGCCCTCGAGGGTCTGCCGGTGGAGGTTCCGGAGGCCATCGATGCCCGGCTGCCCGAGGGCCGGCACACCGACCTCGACCCCGGCATCGCCGCCCTCACCGCACGCCTGACCCCCCACCGCCTCACCACCACCACCGACCCCACCCGCCAGGCCCGCCTCCACGGCGTCCTCGCCAACCGCTACGCAAACGCCGGACTCCACCACCAGGCCCTCACCGCCGACCGACACGCACTCGACATCTGGCGTCGCCTGGCGCAGTCCGATCCGGCCGCGTACGAACCGGACCTCGCCGGCTCGTTGAACAACCTGGCGGTCCGACTCGCGGACGTGGGTCGGCTGGCCGAAGGCCTGATCGCGAGCGAGGAGGCCGTCGAGGTCTACCGCCGCCTCGCAACAGCCAACCCCACCGCCCACGAACCGAACCTCGCCACCTCGTTGAACAACCTGTCGAACCATTTCGGGTACGCGGGCCGGTTATCCGAAGGCCTGGCCGCGAGCGAGGAAGCCGTCGAGCTCTACCGCCGCCTCGCCGCAGCCAACCCCACCGCGTTCGAATCGGGCCTCGCCATGTCTTTGAACGAATTGTCGATCCGACTCGGGGAAATGGGTCGGCGCGCCGAGGGCCTGGCCGCAATCGAAGAAACCGTCGAAATCCACCGCCACCTCGCAACAGCCAATCCCGCCGCACACGAACCGGATCTCGCCGACTCGTTGCACAACCTGGCGGCCCAACTCTGGGCAGTGGGTCGTTGGGCGGAAGGCCTGGCCGCAATCGAACAATCCGTCACCATCCGGCGCCCCCCTGGCCGCGGCCCATCCCGCCGCCCACGAACCCAACCTCGCCATGTCGTTGCACAACCTGGCGATCGACTACGGTGCGGTAGGTCGGCAGGACGAAGACCTGGCCGCGATCGAAGAAGCCACCCGGATCCTCCATCGCTTGGTCCTGGAGGCACCCGGGGTGTTCGCCGAGCGTCTGCAGACCGCACAGGAGACTCGGGCGGCCTTGCTCGACGGACTCGGTCGCTCCGAGGAAGCCCGAGAAATCCGCCGACGGCTCAGCGACGAACCCCCCGGCGACTGACAACGTCCGGCTCCGGTAGGGATACGGCGGCGCACCCCGACCGCCTCTACACCGAGCGCAGCGCGGCGCTGGACGCGTTGGTGGAGGGTGAGTCGTGGCATCCGCCGCATTCGCCGGTGGCGTGGCAGCGGCACCCGACCCACGCGGCCGAGTACCTGCGCGAGCGGGCCGAGCGGGGCGAGGGCGGGCAGTTGGACGACGTGGGCCTGGACGTCGTTCACCGCAGGGCGGGGATCGCGGGTGGTGGGTCGCCCGGCAGCGGTCCGGGTGGGACGGGCTGAACACGGCGCAGCGCGAACAGCTGCTTGCGCTCGGGTTGACCCCGCCCGGGATGATCGACACCGCCGGCTCGGCCGGGGCCGGGGTGGCGGCGGTGGCGGTGCCGGACGGGCCACGGCCCAAGCGCACGCGTGTACGCGGGTCGGCTGGGTCTGTCGGCAGTTGGGGCCGCCGGATCGGGTGTCGGCGGCGAACCTGCGGTGGCTGGTCGGGTATCGACATCCCCGCAACAGGGGTCGCCCCGGGCTGATGGCCTCGGCGCTCGAGGCGTTCACACGAGAACGGCCACCGATCGAAGGCATCGAGGTGGTCGGCGACCCGCTCGAAGTTCTTCCCCGCATCTTCCACGTCCTGTGGCACGGGTGGTTTGACGGCAGCGAGCACACATGCGAGTGCGGAGGGGATCGAGCACGTCGCCGGCGGCGCCGACGACCGGACGCTATTCGCTACGCTTCAGCCGGGGTGGGGAGAAACTTGCCGGCGGCTGGCCGATGTCCGGCCCGCCGGTGTGCGGCGTCGGGACGTAGCCCTCGGTCGGTGCGGGCAGCGCATCGACGCAGGCCGTCGAACAGGCGTTGACCAGCAAGGGCAGCACGTCGGCGCCGGATGTCCACAATGAGATCCACACCTGGCGCAGGTTCGCACCGTGGACACGCTCGTCGCAGACGCTGCACGTGCGGATCGAGGTGGCGCCCCACACCCCGGGGTCGACGTCGTCGAGGTCCGCGGCCCGATCATCGGTTGCCGCGGCCCGGAGCGGCGGAAACGGCGGCCGCTGCTTGTAGTTGCCGTAGACGGCACGGGAGCTGACCGTGCTGCGCCGAAGATTGAGGCACCGGGTGATCTCGTACGGGAACCAGTGCAGGCGGTACGAAGTGTACGGGGTGAACTCCTCGAGGCTCGTCATCGCACCGATCTCGGGCGGGATACGCACCAGGTTGCTGCCGTACAGCACGAGGTGTTTCACCGAGGTGAGTTCGGCGATGGTCGCCGGGAGCGTAACGACCTGGCGCCGCTGCTCCGCGGTGAGTTCCACCAGCGGCTTGAAGACCTCCCGTCCGTCGGCCGCGGCCTCTTCGATCAGTTCGAGAAGGCGGATCCATCCCGGTGCGGTGGTGTCCTGACGTTCGGGATGGAAACGGGTCGGCGACTGTGTCCGGGAGGCGTATTCGATACACCCGCATCTCTCGCGCGCCGGACCCTGATCGCCGGGCCCGGTGGCATCGGCCCACCGGTTGGGAAACACCTGCGGCCTCGAGTCCTCACTCATCGGCTCACAGTAGACGTCACGGCCGGCGAGACGTAGAGGGGGTCCGGAAGGGTCGTTCAGGGAAGCCGAGTCGGTGGTCGCCTGTCTCGGGGGATGCGGATCATGGTCGGGCCGCGCGCCGTCCGACGTGGAAGGGGAGGTCCTCGCCCCTCTCGTGCCGCCGCCGAGGCCGGGAGATCGACCGGGCATCCCCGGCGCGAGATCCTCAACGCGCCCTCGTATCGGCTTCGGGCCTGCTGCGCACGGCGCCTGCCTCGGCACGACTTCCCGCCGTACCGGACGGTCCACCGCTACGGGCGCAGGTGGCGGACCGAGGGACGATCGGGGGCGATCCCCGGCGCGCTCCGGGAGCGGGAACGCGCCGGTCGGGCCCGTGATCCGACCTCAGGCTCCGGGATCGTGGACAGCCGAAGTGTCAAGGAAACGGAACGGTGGGCCAGGGCAATCCCGGCGGCGGTGCCGTAACCGGGCGAGACCAGGGCGGTGGACGCGGCGCTGTCGCCCGCAAAGACGGCCGTCCCCCATCCCGCCCGGCCGACAGGACCCGACGTGTTGCGCTTCGCCCGCGCCCGGTCGTTCGCCCGCGATCGGCCGATGACGTTGGACGAACACCTCGGGGGCGCCGCCCCGGCCGGTCGTCGTACCGGAGACCATCGTCGTGGATCGCGGAAAGGTCTTCCTGTCGAGGGCGTTCACCGCCGCGTGCGAGACGCTCGGGATCGGCGTGCAGCCCGCCCCGCCGTACGACGGCCAAGGGCATCGTGGAGCGCGCCTTCGGATCGATCAACTCCCCGTTCTGCCGACACCTTCCGGAATACGCTCCGACGCCGGCCGATGCGGCAGGAACGCCGAACGCGACGCGTACTTCAGTGTCGCCCGGTTGCAGGGCCTGCTCGACGAATGGGTCGTGCACCGGCACCATCGCCCTCACGAGAGGCTGCGGCATCCGGTAATGCCAAGGGTCGCGCCGGCGCCGAACCGGATGTGGGCCGCGCCGGTCGCGACCTGCGGGTACGTGCCGGTACCGCTGAGCGGCAAGGACTACCTCGAGTCGCTGCCGCTGCGGTGGCAAACGGTCGGCGAACGCGGGATCCGCATCGACCACCGCACGTACGACCACGAGGTGCCGGGCCCGCTTCGCGGGCAGTCCTCCGGAATCGTCGCCCGAGGCGGGAAATGGGAGGTCCACCACAACCCCCACGACGGCCGCCAGGTATGGGTGCGCCTGCCCGGCGAGTTGACCGAGATCCCGTGGATCCACCGCGCCCACGTGAACGCCTCGTTCGACGTCCACCCGTGGAGGCACGTGAGGGAGAACGTCGAACGACGCGGGGACCGTGAGCGGCACGAAACCAACCTCGCCGACGGCATCGCCCCGACCCGTTCCCGCCGAGGACCTCGCCGCCGCCTGCCCGGCAAGCTCCACGGCGACAAGGCCTACGACCACCGGTTCATCCGAAGATTCCTGCACGAGCGACGGATCACCGCCCGCATCCCCCGCCGCGGCAGCGACAGCAGCGAACGCCTCGGCCGACACCGCTGGGTCGCCGAACGCACCATGGCCTGGCTCGGCAACTACCGCCGCCCCGCCCGCTGCTACGAACGCAAAGCCGACCACTTCCTTGCGTTCGCCGCCATCGCATGCGCGGGCATCGCCTACCGACGACTCACCACGTGAGACACGGTCTTAGAGGTCGTTTTCTCCTGTTGTTTTAACCCTGAATACGGTGTTCATCCCGTTGTGTCGGATCGCGCCAGGAGATGGTGGTCTCGCCGGTGAGACGGCGGGCCATGAGGTCGGTCATGGCGATATGGATCATGGCTTCGGAGCGGGCGGGCAGGGCCTCGTAGTCGCGGGTCAGTCGGCGGTGGAGCATGAGCCATCCGTAGGTGCGCTCCACCGCCCAGCGCTTGGGTATCGGGGTGAATCCCCTGGTCCCGGGGGTGCGTGCGGAGATTTCCATGTCGATGCCGAGCAGGGCGGCATGTTCGACGAGGTGTTGACGGTAGCCGCCGTCGACCCGGGTCTTGCGGATCGTGGGATGGGTCGCGGCGACCCGGTCGAGCAGTCGGGCGCCGGCAACCGAGTCCTGCACGCCGGCCCCGGTGACCAATACCGCGAGCAGGAGGCCGAGCGTGTCGGTGACGATGCTGCGCTTCCTGCCCACGATCCGCTTCGCGGCGTCGACGCCCTGTTCGGCGGCAGGGACGTTGGTGGAGGTCTTGACGCTCTGTGCGTCGATCACGCAGGCCGACGGCTCCGCATCGCGTCCTGCGCCTTGTCGGACCAACTCCCTTGGCAGGCCGTTGAGTTGGACGAACACACCGTGCTTCTCCCATTTGGCGAAGTAGCCGTAGACCGTGGGCCAGGGCGGGAAGTCGTGCGGCAGGTAGCGCCACTGGACCCCGGTGCGGTCCACGTACAGGATCGCGTCCAGGATCTCGCGCAGTTCGTGCCGGGGCGGGCGGCCGAATTCCAGTGCCCGGCCGCGGCGCTCGAAGCGCCAGGCCGCCAACACCGGCTCGACCAACTTCCAACGGGCATCGGACAGATCACTCGGATACGGACGTCGCGCAGTCACACATTCACACGTACCGCCGCCGACGCCGTACGCCCAGGCGCGCATCGGTGGTGTCGGGAGCACACAGCGCACAATCGGGGCGCCCCGGGATGAGACAGGTACAGGACGCATGCCGTCCCACCCCTGACATCACTCACCTCACAAGCCCCGCTACCTGGCGGAAGCACCATCCGCACCATCTTGACGCATCCTTGGAATCACCAGATAACCAAGCATTCAAGGTGAAAACGACCTCTCAGAGGACGTTCGTGTCGTTTACGTGCAGGTTTGGGTGGTTTTGCCGCTCGCCTGAAGGCTCCGCAGATGCGGCTTTCACCCGATAGGTAAGGGCTGCCCGGGCGCCACGGGCACCGCAATCCATCATGTCTTGCGCCGAAAACTCCTGTCCGGCTCGAAAACGTCGCGGATTGTCCGTGGCGGTTCACTCGGACGAGCGATGGCAGACTTCAACTCCCTTATGTACCAGCGGAGTTATGGCGAACCCGCCGCAGCGCAAGGCCTATCCGAGTGATCTGTCCGACGCCCGCCGGGCACTGGTGGAGCCGGTCCTGACCGCGTGGCGGACCGAACGGCAGAAGATCTCGCTCGGCCTCGGCGGCAGGGTCTCCGACCTGCGGGAGGTCATGAACGCGATCCTGTACGTGAACCGGACCGGGATCGCCTGGCGCTACCTTCCGCACGACTTCCCGCCCCACACCACCGTGTTCGCCCACTTCAGCGCATGGACACGGCGGACGGCACGATCGAGCGGCTCGGAGCCCGACTCCACCGCCTGGTCCGCGAGAAGGAAGGCCGGTCGGCCGAGCCGACCGCCTGCGTGATCGACGCGCAGAGCATCAAGACCGCCCCCAGCGCGACCCAGGGCGTCGACGCGGCGAAGAAGATCGTCGGCCGCAAGCGCAGCATCGTCGTCGACACCCTCGGCCTTCTCCTGCTCGTCACGGTCACCGCCGCCGGCGTCTCGGACAACGACGCCGGAAAGCAGTTCCTCACGCAACTCGCCACCGCCCACCCCACGATCACCAAGGTCTGGGTCGACACCGGCTACAAGACCCAGGCCATCGAACACGGAGCGAAGCTTGGCATCGACGTCGACCTCGTACCGAGAAACACACAGGTCAAGGGCTTCTCGGTCGTCCCGCGGAGGTGGATCGTCGAGCGCGGCTTCGGCTGGATCATGCCGCATCGCCGACTGGCCCGCGACTACGAGACCAGGCCCGAGCACTCCGAGAGCATGATCCGCCTCGCCATGATTTCCAATCTCGCGAAGCGAGCAACCAGCGAAAGCACCATAACCTGGCACAATCCCTGGACTATCACTCAAGCGAGCGAGACGTCCTCTTGAGGGCGTGCGGCTTGTTCACATGTTCTGGCCATGATGATCCACAAGGGCGGCGAGGAGCCGGGCCAACTGCTCGCGTTCCTGCGGGGTCAGTGGGGCAAGCACATTGTTTTCCACCTCGGCAAGCAGTTTATCCAGCTTCAGTAGTTTTCGGCGCCCCTGCTTGGTGACCGCGATGATGTTCTGCCGGCGATCGGCAGGGTTGGGCGAGCGTTCCACCAGCCCTCGATCGGCCAGTTCGTTGACGACCGCGACCATGTCGCTGCGATAGATCCCCGTGCGGCGACTCAGTTCCGCCTGGCTGGCGGGTCCGAACTCGTCCAGTGTGGCGAGCGCCGCGTAATGCCACTTGCGGGTGCCCGTGCGCCCCAACTCCTCGTTCACCAGGCGATCCGACTGGATCGCGGCCAGTGACAGAAGCCGGGTCCCCAGATTCCGCAGCCGTGCGGCAGTGGCCGGGCGGTCGGTCGCGCTCGCCGTGTCGGGCGTGCTGTCGCTCATGCCGCGATCGTACGTTGCGTTAGTCCAACTAACAAACTATCGTCACCGACGACAGGAGCGTTAGTGTGACGAACGATTTGGTATGCCAAGCGTTGGTCGCTCGAACATTCGGACGCCTAATAGAGCCACCGGAGTTGAGCCCATGATCAAGCCGTTCCGCATCGACATCCCCCAGGCCGACCTCGACGACCTGACCGACCGGCTCTCCCGCACCCGTTGGCCCAACGAGGTCGCCGACGCCGGGTGGGACTACGGCTTCCCCCTGGCGCGGCTCAAGGAACTGGCCGAATACTGGCGCACCGGCTATGACTGGCGCGAGCACGAGGCCAAGCTCAACGAGCTTCCGCACTTCACCACCGAGATCGACGGCCAGAACATCCACTTCGTCCACGTCCGGTCTTCGAAATCGGACGCGCTCGCGCTGATCCTCACTCACGGATGGCCCGGTTCGTTCCTGGAGTTCCTCGACGTGATCGAACCGCTGTCCCGCGACTTCCACCTGGTGATTCCGTCCATCCCGGGCTACGGATTCTCCGGGCCGACCCACGAACGCGGCTGGGACATGGTCCGGGTCGCGCGGGCCTGGGCCGAGCTGATGCGCCGTCTCGGGTACGAGTGCTATGGCGCGCAGGGTGGCGACTTCGGCTCGGGCATCTCGACAACGCTCGGCGCGGTGGCACCCGAGCAGGTCGTCGGGGTACACGTCAACTACCTGCCGACCCGGCCGCTCGCGGACGCCGACATCGAACTGTCCGAAACGGATGAGGCGCGACTGGACAAGGTCCGGCATCTGATGGCGAATCGTCCGCCGTACCAGGCTCTGCAGGCCAGCACCCCGCAGACCATCGGCTACGCGCTGACCGACTCGCCGGTCGGCCAGCTGGCCTGGATCGCCGAGCGCTTCGCACAGTGGACGGACCCTCGCTCGGCGATCAGTGACGAGCGGATGCTCACCGACATCTCCCTGTACTGGCTGACCGCCACCGCGGCTTCCTCGGCGCGGCTGCACCGCGAGGCCCCGCGGCGGATCGAGCCGTGCCCGGTACCGGTGGGCGTGGCAGTGTTCGCGCACGACATCACGCAGTCGGTGCGACCGCTGGCCGAGCGACTGTACGACATCAGGCACTGGTCGGAGTTCGAGCGCGGCGGCCACTTCGCCGCGATGGAGGTTCCGGAGCTACTCGCCGAGGACGTCCGGGACTTCTTCCTGACCCACGGCAAGTACGACTACCGGGTCGCCACCCGCTAGTAGGACTTCGTTAGGTCTGGATGGGTTTTGGGTGTCTTCGGGTGTTGGTGGGAAGTGGTCGGTGGCAGGTGGTGCAGGTTCCGGTCCAGCAGTTCAGGAGGGATTGGATCGCGTCGACGACCTGGTAGAGCGTGAGGCCCTCGTGGGTGCTTTTGGGGAGAGCCGTTGTTCCGTCAGGAAGGCGTGGGCGGTGGTGACCAGGGTGACGTGGTGGTGCCATCCGGTCCAGGATCGGCCCTCGAAGTGGTCCAGTCCCAGGCCGTGTTTCATCTCGCGGTAGTCGTGGTCGATCCGCCACCGGATCTTCGCCAACCGCGCCACCTCCGCCGTCGACGTCTCCTGCGGCAGGTCGAACAGCCAGTAATCGGTGGGGTGTTCTTCCCCTTCGGGCCACTGGACCAACAGGCCCGCATCGGACAGGACGCCGTCCCACGCCCGGCCCTCCGCCGCGGCCGCCTCGCGGGCGAGGCGGCCCACCGTCTTCCCTGCCGGTCGCACCCGCAGCCGCAGGAACCGCGAGCGCATCGGACCGCGCGAGCCGCGGCGCCAGGTGACGTCGGCGAAGGCGTCACGGCCGCGCGCCGCGGCGAGCGCGGCCACGCTCACGGCCGCCTCGCGATACCGCGCCACCGACGGGCGGCCCGTCCCCGTCCACGCGAGCGCCGCGGGGATCGCGGAGGCGGGGTGGACGACGGCGTCGCCGCGGATCGCGACCACGTGGTCGAGCCCGCGTTCCGTCAACCCCGCCCGGAACAGCGCGTTCTGCCCCTAGGTTCTGTTTCTTGGATCTTCTGACGCGGTCGTGGTTTGTGGTCCAGGCTGTGTGGTGTGGTGGGTCGAGGTGATCTGACGAATGCCGAATG
>NZ_JBHTVA010000051.1:42968-82667 GCF_042793325.1 Embleya sp. NPDC056575 | reverse complement strand
GGTGCGCACACCCCGCGGGCGCGTCCGAAACCCACGGGGGGTGTCGGCCGCGCCGTCGGCGGCTCGCGGGCCCGGGGCCCACGACGCTCCGGGCTCGGGCCTCCTGGATGAGACCGATCGGGTTCGAGGTGATGGCCGACGTGGTATGACTCGTCCGTCACCGGGTCGACGCCGAGGATCCGGCCGTACAGCTCCTTGGCCTCGGCGAGATCCGGCACGGGGTGGATCACCGTCTTGATGCCTGTGGTCATGGTGCGCTCCTCGGGAGGGCCGGCCGGCGGTGCGGACTCGGGGTCCGGGCGCGGGGTCCGGGCGCGGGTCGGCGTCGGGGCTTTCGCCCTTGTGGGTGCGGGTCCGTTGTCGGTCCGTCGAGGAGGTGACCCGCGCGGGCGGAGGAGTGTGACCGGTCCGGTGGGGTCCTTCCGGGGCGATGCGGGGCGGGCGGCCGGGTGCGCGGGGTCGTGTCTATCCGGTCGGCTCGGTCGTCGTCGCCAACAGCCGGTCCTCGCCCCACGCGACGGCCTCCTCCCGGTTGGCGAACGCCGTCCACGGCGCCGGCCCGTCGCCGATCGGGTCGAGCAGCGGTTCCCGGGCGGCGATGGCGATCTCGTGGCCGGCGGCGACCAGGTCGGCCAGCACGGCGCCGAGCATCGCGGCCGAGCCGAGCGCGATCCGGGTGACCCGGTCCAGGTCGAGCACGATGCACCCGGGCGGGCTCGGCTCGGACTGGCGCAGCGCGTGCAGCAGGTGCTCCGTCTCGGTGAACTCCAACGCCCCCTGCGCCCGGATGACCACGACACGATGCCCTTCGCGGTCCAGGAGGGCCCGCTGCCCGGGTGTCCGGGCCCGGTAGGACGGGTGGTCGAGCGCGGTGGTGACCTCGGTGACGGTGGCGATGTGCCGACCGGGCTGGTGCATCAGATGCAGGGCGAAACGTTCGGACAACTCGGTCAGCGCGACCACACCCCGCACGGGGTTGCCGGCCCGGTCCAGCGGCGGGCTGTGTACCGCGATGCCGAACCGCGCCGGACTGCACGCGATCAGGCCGCCGGACACCCCGCTCTTCGCGGGCAGTCCCACCCGCAGCAGCCATTCGCCCGCGCTGTCGTACATCCCGCAGGTCGCCATCACCGCCAACGCCCGCACCGCCACCGGCTCGGCGATCACCCGGTCGCCGGTGACGGGGTTGACGCCGCCGTTGGCCAGCGTGGCCGCCATCACCGCCAGGTCGGCCACCCCGACCCGGATCGAGCACTGGCGGAAGTAGGTGCGTACGGTCTCGTCCACATCGCCGGCCAACGAACCCGCGCCGCGCATCAGGTAGGCCAGCGCCCGGTTGCGGTCCCCGGTCGCCGCCTCGGAGCGGTAGACGTCCTCGTCGACGTCCAGGGATCGGCCCGCGAAGGCGGACAGGCACGCGCGGATACGTTCGAAGCGGTCGCGCGCGTCGGCCGCCGGAACCAGCGAGGTGGTGACGATCGCGCCCGCGTTGACCATCGGGTTCGCCGGTCGGCCGGTGCCCGGCTCCAGGCTGATCGCGTTGAACGCCTCGCCGCTGGGCTCGGCGCCGACCCTGCGGGCCACCTCGGCCGGCCCGAGTTCGGACACGGCGAGCGCGTAGACGAACGGCTTGGACACCGACTGGATGCTGAACAGGTCGTCGGTGTCGCCGGCGTGGTAGCGGTTGCCGGACATGCTGACCAGCGCGAGTCCGAAGGTACGGGGATCGGCGGAGGCCAACTGTGGGATGTAGTCGGCGACTTCGCCGTCGGCGAGCGAACTCAGCCGCTCGTGCAGCTCGGCCAGGGAGGTGGTCACCGGGTCCACGGCGACCACCCGTCGGCCGTGCGGGGCGCAGTGGTGTCCGGCATGGTCCTGCTCCCGTCCGTCGACCGGCCGGGCCGGCGAGCGGGCGTGGGCCGATGCAGTGTCGTCACGTAGCGTGATGGTCGGTTTTCGAGCGTAGTCGGCACACGATGGACACGCCCGTCGGCGGGGCGGGGGTTGGGCCGGTTGTGGGGGCGGCTGTGGGGCCGGTTGTGGGGCCCGCTCAGCCTTGCGGCGAGCCCGCCCGGATCGGCGCGCCGGCCTCGACGCGCTCGCCGGGCGCCGCCGCCGCGTACAGCACCTCGCGCAGTCCGGGAAGCGTCTCGCGGTCCGGGCGCCAGACCAGGCGCAGGGTGAGGTCGGGGGTGTCCAGCGCAAGCCTGACCAGGGTGCCGGCGGCGAGTTGGTCGGCGACCGCGAAGTGCGGCAACAGCGCGACGCCCAGCCCCTGTTCGGCCCAGGCCCGGGTGACCGCGACACCGCCGGCCCGGACCCGCTCCACCTCGGCACCGAGCAAACGATCGCCGGCCAGGCGGAAGGAGCAGGCCGATGCCCCGTTGACCAGCAGCCGCTCCTCGCGCAGGTCGGCGTCGGTGATCCGGTCCCGGTCGCCCAGCGCATGCCCCGGGGCGGCGACCAGCGCCAGCCCGACGGGTTCCAGGTCGACGAACGCCAGTGCGGCCGGCGGTGGTTCGAACCCCAGCTCACCCAGCCAGGTGCCGGTGTCCAGAAGCAGCGCCACGTCCAGCCGACCGGCCGCCACGGCGTTCAGGAGTTCGCTCCGATCACTGTCCGAGACCACCTGGACCCGCAGATCGGGCCGGCGGGCGGCGAGCCGGCCGAGCACCGAGGGCACGTGGGTCACGGCGATGCTCTCCAACGCCCCCAGCCGCAGCAGCGGTGCCGCGGCGGCCACCTCACGGCGGGCCTGTTCGGCCTGGTCGAGCAGCCGGTGCGCCCACTCCCGCATCCGCTCCCCGGCAGCGGTCGGCGTCATGCCCCGGGGGCCTCGATCGAACAGGATTACGCCCACGGACTTCTCCAGGACTCGGATCTGCTCGGAGACCGACGACGGCGCGATGTCGAGCGCGTTGGCGGCCGCGGTGACGGTGCCGAACCGGGCGACCGCCTCGAAGGTGCGCAGCTGGCGAAGTTCCATGGCCGGGCAACCTCCTTCGAGCATTCGGATATTCCGAACGGAGCATACGGTCGGGCCGGTCGAGTCGAGAGCCGCGGTCGACGGACAGTGGTGCAGCACGATCCTCGGTCTCTCCCGGGTCGCTCCCGGGCCTGTTCCGGGTCGCTTCCGGGCCTTCTTCGGGCCTCTTTTGGACCTCCTTTGGACCTCTTTTGGACCTCTATCGGGTCGCTCCCCCACCGTCGCTCCACTCTCGGAGACTCTCGATGACACTCCTCGATCCATCCGTCGCAACCCCACCCACCATCACCTCGAGATCGCGCACCCGAGCCCTGATCGGTATCTCGCTCGGCTACTTCATGGTGTTGCTCGACATGACCGTGCTGTCCGTGGCCGAGCCGGACCTGGCCCGGTCGCTGGGCGGTTCGGTGGCGGGGCTGCAGTGGACGGTGTCCGGGTACACGGTCGTCTTCGGCGCGCTGCTCCTGACCGCGGGGTCGGTGGCCGACCGGTTCGGCGCACACCGGGCGTTCCGGGTCGGCATCGTCGGGTTCGGCGTCGGTTCGCTGCTGAGCGCGGCGGCGCCGAACCTGTGGACGTTGGTGGCGCTGCGCGGGCTGCTCGGGGTGGCCGCGGCCGCCTGCGTACCGGCGTCGATGGCGATGATCACCCGGCTGTTCCCGATCCCCGCCGAGCGGGCCGGGGCGGTATCGGTGTGGGCGGCGCTCAGCGGCGCGGCCCTCGCCGTCGGTCCGCTCGCCGGCGGCCTGCTCGTGGACGCGTACGGCTGGCGCGCCATCTTCCTGATCAACGTCCCGATCGCCGCCCTCACCCTGGCGCTGACCGCCGGCCGCGCGGTGCGGTGCCCCCGGGGCGAGCGGCCGATCGACCGGGCATCCCAATTCGTCGTATGTGTGGCGCTGGGCCTGGCCACCGACGCGCTGATCGCGGCCGGGTCGGGATCCGGGACGCACGCGGCCGGTTCGGGGGCGGCGGCGGTGCTCGCCGCGCTGCTGTTCGTCCGGGCCGAACGGCGCAGCCCGCACCCGGTGCTGCCGGCCGCGGTGTTGCGCTCGCGCGCCACGAGGGCGGCGCTGCTCGCCGGGGCGGCGGTCAACTTCGCGATGACGGGACTGCTGTTCGTCCTGCCGCTGCTGTTCCGGCAGAACCTGCACATGTCGCCGATGCGGACCGGGGTGGCGTTCCTGCCGATGACGCTGCCGTTCGCGGTGAACCCGCTGCTCACCAGGCGGATCGTGGCGCGGTCCGGGCCGCGGGCCCCGATGCTGGCCGGGCTGGGGCTGCTGACCTCGGGCTGCGTGGTGTTCGCCGTCGCGGTGCTTGCCGGCTCGGGGTATCCGGTGCTGGCGATCGGGCTGGTGTGTACCGGCTTCGGGGTGTCCTTCGCGCTGCCCGCCCTGGTCGGCACGGTGATCGCCACGGCACCGGAGGGCACGGCCGGCGCGGCCGGCGGCCTGCTCAACGCGGTTCGCCAGATCGGCGCCACTGTCGGGGTCGCGGCGATGGGCGCGTTCGTCGGCGTCGACGGCGCGACGGGCGGCCACGATCTGGCCCGGGCCCTGCTGCTGCCGGCGGCGCTGTGCGCGGTGATGACGGTGGTGGTGGGGCGGCGGGCCTGACACGCGGGTGCCGGGCCCTCCCCGGATGTCGGCGCCGTATGCGAAGCTGCGTGCGACCGGCGATGTACGGGATTCTCATCCTCCCAGAAACGAGGACCGCGCAATGGGCATGGGCACGACCGCCACAGGGACATTCGACCTCACCTCCTTCCAACCGGAGGCGATCGACGAGGCCCCGGGCGCCGCACTCGGCCGGGTCACCATCACCAAGGTGTTCACCGGCGACCTGGCCGGCGAGAGCACGGTGCACATGTCGTCGATCATGGACGTCGAGGGCGCCCCCGCCGCCTATGTCGCGGTGGAACGCTTCACCGGCGAACTGACGGGCCGCAAGGGCTCCTTCGTCTTCCTGCACTGCGCACCGGGCACCGCGGGTGAGGAACTGGCGATCCGGGTGGTCGCGGGTACCGGGACGGACGAACTCGCCGGGATCACCGGCTCGCTGGACATCACACGAACCGAGGACGGCGGTCACACGTACGTCCTGGACTACACACTCGGCTGACATCCCGCTCCGGGGATCGAGCACGGGGGCACCTCGACGCGCCGGTGTCGCCTTGACCCGGGGGCAACGGCGACCTACGCTCCGAAACAGAAGCGGGAAAGCGCTTTCCATTCGACCGTGCCGCCGCGGGGCGAAAGATTCGAGGACACGTGAGCACACCCGAGCATCCGAGGTGGGCCTTCAGCACCCTCGGCGCCCCCGGCCGGCCGGTGCACGAACACCTCGTCCGCGCGCTTCGACACGGCTGCACCGGCCTCGAACTCAGGGTCCACCAGGACGAGTTCGTACACGTGGACCTGCCCCCGGCCGAGCGCCGGGCCATCCGCGCCCGGATCACCGACGCCGGCCTGGCCCTACCGTGCCTGGCCGGCTACGCGGGCATCTGCGCACCCACCCCCGACCCGGTCGTCCTGTCCGCCGTCGACCGCCTCCTCGACCTGGCCTACGACCTGGGCGCATCGGCCGTCCGCATCTTCCCCGGCGGCACCGGCGACGGCGACACCGAACGCGCCCAACGCAGACTGGCCGCCCTCCTCCCCGACGCCCGCGCCCGCGGCGTCACCATGCTCGTCGAAACCCACGACTCCCACCCCACGGGCACAGCCGTCGCAACCCTGATCCGCCCCTTCGCCGGCGCGGTCGGCGCGATCTGGGACGCCCTGCACCCCTGGCGCCACGGCGAACAACCCCCCGAAACCGCCGAAGCCCTCGCGGGTTTCCTGCACTACCTCCAAATCAAGGACGCAGCCTCGACCATCGACACCACCCCGGTCCCCCTGGGCACCGGAGCAGTACCACTGACCACGATCGGCACCACCCTGCAAGCCCAAGCCTGGCAAGGCTGGATCTCCCTCGAATGGGAAAAAGCCTGGTACCCGGAAATCCCCACCCTCGACGAGGTCCTCCCAGCCGCAGCCCAATGGGTGCACACATACTCCCGAACCCGACCGAGCAAATAACTCCGGACGCACGGCCCCGCCCGACCGCGCCAAGCCACACAACGTGATCGAGACGCAAACCGCCCAGGGCCCCGCGACGGCTCCCGAAAGACACCGTCCTGCCCCGGCCCGCCGACACGGGCACCCAGGGCAACCGCACCCCAGCGGCCAAAGACGCGGCAGCAGCCATGAATCCGCCCCAATACGCCGGCAATACGCGAGTCGGCAGGCAAAGACCCTGGTAACGCCGCCCCAGCAAACCGCCGCAATTCACGCGTAGTCCCAGACCAAGCACGTCGCAGCACCGACAACCTCGAACCCACCGCAGCGCCCGGTGACGCGCCAGATGTCGGGAGTGGTGCCAGGATCTCCGGATACGCCCTGGCGCGACGCGGCGCCGCGTCCGGCCGGGTGGCCGGGGGCGGCGCCGCGTGCGTGCGGGGGCGTGGTGGTCAGGTGACGTTGCGGTCGAGGAAGTCGCGGATCAGTGCGGCGATTTCCGGGGTGTGGGTGGCGAGGGCGAAGTGGCCGGCGTCGAGCAGGTGGATCTCCGCGTCGGGCAGGTCGCGGGCGAACGCGCGGGCCCCGTCCGGGCCGAAGATCTCGTCGCCCGCGCCCCACGCGACCAGTGTCGGCGGCCGGTGGGTGCGGAAGTACTCCTGGAAGGCCGGGTAGCCGTCGAGGTTGAACTGGTAGTCCCAGAACAGCTGCAGCTGGATTTCCTTGTTGCCGGGCCGGTCCAGGTACGCCTGGTCCAGGACCCACGCGTCGGGGGCCACTCGGGCCAGGCGGTCCGCCGGGATGCCGTGTGTGTGCTGCCACTTGGTGGCCTCGGCGGTCAACAGCCCGCGTACCGCGGGCTCGTGCGTCCGGCGGTCCTTGGCGTGCGCGAACAGGACGTCCCAGAACGGGGTGAAGCCCTCCAGGTAGGCGTTGCCGCTCTGGCTGATCAGCGCGGTGACCCGCTCGGGGTGCGCGGCGGCGATCCGCAGGCCGATGGGGGCGCCGTAGTCCTGGATGTACAGCGCGAACCGGTCCAGGCCGAGGTGGTCGACGAGCTTGAGGGTGACCTCGGTCAACTTGTCGAAGCTGTACGGGAAGGTGTCCACGGCCGGCGCGTCCGACTGCCCGAAACCGATGTGGTCGGGGGCCACCAGGTGGTAGGTGTCGGCGAGTTCGCCGATCAGGTCTCGGTACATCGCGGAGCTGGACGGGAAGCCGTGCAGCAGGAGCAGTGTGGGGTTCGCCGGGTCGCCGGCCTCGCGGTAGAAGACGTTCAGTCCGTCGATCCGCACGGTGGCGTGGCGGATGGCGCGGTCGGCGGAGGGGGTGGGGGTGGGGGCGGTCGTGGGGGTGGTGATGGCGTTCATGGGGATCGTCTCTTTCCGGGTCACGAGGTGGATACAGAGGATGCGAGAGGTGCGGTTGAGGCGGTGGTGCGCGCGGCGGTACGGGCCGCGCTCTCGGTGGTCGACGTCAGGACGGCGGCGAGCAGGCTGAGTCCGACGCCGGCCGCGAAGTAGGCGCGGTAGCCGCCGGTGGCGGCGTGTCCGGCGGCGGCCAAGGCGAGGCCGAGGCCGGCCGAGCCCTGGTGGACGATCCAGGCGGGGGCGAGCGTTCGGCCCAGGCGTGCCGGGTCGAGGCCGCGGGTGACGATCGCCATGGTCAGCGGGATCACCGTGAACGACGCGGCGCCGAACAGCACGGCGGCGACGACGAGCAGCCGCGGGTCGGGAGCCGCCGCCGCGAGCACGAGGGACGCGGCGCGCAGCACGTGCATGACGGGCAACAGGCGTTCGGGCGCGGTGTGACCAACGAGACGCGCGGTCACCGCGGACGACACCGCGGCAGCGGCGGCGGCCACCGCGACCAGACTGCCGCCGGCGGCGGCCGACCAGCCCAGTTCGACGGCGTGCTTGGGGAGCAGCAGGACCATCGCGTACAGGGTCGCGGCGTGCAGCCCGAACGCGGCGAGGATGCGCCCGCGGCCACGCAGCGATTGCCGCTTCGGCAGACCCGGCCCTGCTCCCCCGGACGCGAGCGAAGCGCCGGAAGCCCTTGGCACGGCTGCCACCTGACGGTCCGTCGGGACCGCCGCCGCGAGCACCGCGGTGGCGGCGAGCCCCGCCGCCCCGATCGCCACGTACGTACCGCGCGTCCCCAACGGCCCGAACAGCCCGGCCGCCGCCCACGGGACGACCAGTTGCCCGAGGTTGATGCCGATCGCGGCGCGGGCCAACGCCGGTGCCGCGCGGTCGCCTTCGGCCCGGGCGATCAGGGTGCTGACGGCGAGGCTGGAGGAACCCGCGAAGCCGAGGCCGCCGAGCACCACGTACGCCGCCACGAACTGCCCGGAGCCGCGCGCCGCGCCGAGCGCCAGGTAGCTCGCCGACAGCAGCAGAAGCGCCGCGACGATCACCCGCTTCGCGCCGACCCGGTCGAGCAGGACGCCGACCAGCGGCTGGGCGGCGCCGGTGACCGCCGTGGACAGCGCCGCCGCGACCGCGAGGGTCCCGGCGCCGATGCCGTAATCCTCCGCGACCGGTGCGAAGAACACCCCGGCGGAGAAGTTCAGGCCGAACGACACGGTCATGGCCGCCAGTCCTGCCCCGGTACTGCCGATGCGCGGCACTACGGCCACCCCCTCGTTTCTAACGCCTAGCTCGATGTCTAGACATTAGATAATCGAGGTCTAACCTGTCAACACACATTCATCGGTTAGATTGATCGGCATGGACATCCGCCCGCTGACCGGCGAACCCCTGGCGCTGGACCTCGCGAACACGCGCTTGCCGCTGCACGGCGCCCTGTACGACCACCTGGACGACCCGGCCCTACTGCGGGCCTGGCTCGCCGAACACGCCTTGGACAACCACCTCGACACGGACCTCGACGCCGTACGCAACGCCCTCGTCGCCACCCGGGAGGCGATCCGCGCCGCACTGGAGAAAGGCGCGTACCAGGACCTGGACGCGGTCCTCGCACGCGGCACGATCCGCCTCGGACTCGGCGCGCAGGGCCCCACCGAGCAGGTCGACGTCCCCGACCCGGCATGGCGCCCGGCCTGGGAAGCGGCCCGCGCCTACCTGGAGTTGCTCCGCACCGCCGATCCGGACCGAATCAGGCGCTGCGCGAACCCGGAATGCACACTCTGGTTCGCGGACGTCTCCAAAAACGGACGACGCCGGTGGTGCTCGATGGCCGAATGCGGCAACCGCGCCAAGGCCCGAGCCCACTACACCCGAAGCCGATGACCGCGAACCGATCCAGGCGCCCGAAAACGGCCGGGACAACGCCATGACGCGGCCGGAAGCAACGTCGGCCGGTAGGAGCGGACCCAAGCGAGGGCATTCGCGCCACGGTCACGGCGATCGGCGGCGACAAGCCGTCGGCGCCTACTCCGTCGGCCGAAGGGGCGCAATCGTCAGCAGTCCGCACCCATATGCCCGCCCCTTTCCGACACCACCGACCACCGCGGCCCGTAGCGCGTCGGGGTCGACGATTTCCGCGGTGCCCTCGAAGCGGACCCGGTGGTGGCGCACCTTCTGGGTGGCACCACCCTTGCCGCTGCGGCCGACAGCGGCGTCCAGCGGGTGGGAGAGGTGGGTGTGGAGCTTGAGACCGGCGAGGCCCGCCCGACGGTGCCACCAGTCGTCGGCGTGGCGGCGGTCGGGGTGTTCGGCGGCGAGGTCGGCGAGTTCTTCGATCGACTCGGCGGACAGGTACACGTGTCCGTTGGTGACGGCCTCGTAGTCCTCCTGGTCCGGCTTCCCCTCGATGCCGAACTTGATGCCCGAGGCCGCCACGATGTGCGCGGCGACCGCGTAGTAGGCCCAGTCCCGGTCCCGCTCCCGCTCCCGGTTCCGCTTGTCGGGCAGCCATCGCATCAGGCCGGTCAGGAAAGGGACTTCCCCTTTCGTGGTGTCACGCGTTGCCTACGCTCGTGGGCATGACGACACCTTTCGAAAGTTGCTACTCCTGTCGGCAGGACGCCTTGTACGACACCCTCCCGCCTCGCGAACGCATCGTTTCCGACGCGCTGTGGAGGGTGACGCACGCGGTCGGTACGAGCCTGCCGGGCTGGCTGGTCCTGGTCCCTCGGCGCCATGTGACCTCGATCGCGGATCTGACCGAGGACGAGGCCGCCGGTCTGGGGCTGTTGCAGGTCCATGTGTCGCGGGCGCTGCGGGAGGTGACCGGGTGTGCCAAGACCTACGTGGCGCAGTTCGCCGAGAAAGCGGGGTTCGAGCACGTGCACTTCCACGTGGTGCCCCGAATGGGGGACCTGGCTCCCGAGTTGCGTGGGCCGAGTGTGTTCGCCCTGTTGAATCCGACCGAGGCGGAGCGGGTGTCGACCGCGGAGATGGACCGCGTGGCGCTCGCGATACGCGGGCACCTCGGGTCGCTGCCGAGCGCGTCAACGCCGTGAGTGCGATGGCGGATCGGTAGTACGGCCGTCCGGGACGGTCAAGGGGCGGTCCGGAGCGGGAACGGCACCGCCAGGGCTGCCGCCTCGATCGTGCCGCCCTGGTGGTTCAGGCTGTTCCAGGGCGGCCCAACGGTCCTCGTCCACAACCCCGGCCTCGGGACTGTTTCGCAGGCTCGCTCGGATCGGTCAGCGGCGTACCCGATAGCGCAGGTGGAGCACCCGGTCGCCCTGGATCACCACGTCGGGGTCCTCCAACAGGTGTTGCGCGTCGACCGACCCGAAGTAGCGTTTGCCGGACCCGAAAACGACCGGTACGACGTCCATGCGCACCTCGTCGACCAGGCCCGCCGCAAGCGCCTGGCCGCCGACGTCGCCGGCGGCGACCTCGACGATGCGGTCGCCCGCGAGCTCCCGCGCCTTGGCGATGGCCGCCTCGACGCCGTCGACGAAGTGGAACGGCGCCCGGGGGTCCCAACCTTCGGGCGCCGGCCGGTGCGTCACGACGACCACGTGGTCGATCCCGCTCGGCGGCTTCCCGTCCCAGCCGTCCGTCATGTCGAAGACGTGGCGGCCGGCGACCGTCACCCCGATCTGGTCCCAGTACGGCCGGGTGTAGTCGTAGGACGTCCGCGACACCTTCACCGCGCCGCTCTCGTCCAACGCGACGTCACCGCCGGACAGCCAGTCAAACAGCGGCCCGGGCTGGTCGTTCTCGTCCGCGACGAAGCCGTCCACCGACACCGAGCCGTACATGACCACCTTGCCCACGGGGCTCTCCTCTGCTTTCGGGTGCCCCAAATTAGCGGGTGGTGAGCCGTCGCTCTTGTAGGAAATCAATCGGCCGGCAGCGGCCACCCGTCCAGCGTGTGGCCGGGATGTTCGCGCAGGAACCGCCGTCGGATCTCGAGGTACCGGGTCGGTGTGAGCCCGGTGAACGCCCGGAACTCGTGGCCGAAGTGGGCCTGGTCGAAGTAGCCCGCGCCACCGGCGAGTTCACCCCAGTCGATCGGTCCGGCGGGGTCGATCGCGAGCACGGCGGCGGTGAAGCGGTGGGTGCGGGCCAGCCTCTTCGGCGTGACGCCGACGAGTTCCTTGAATCGCTGCGCCAGATGGGTACTGCTGACGCCGGCCGCCACGCTCAGGTCGCCGATCGCCACCGCCCCGCCGGTCGCCGCGATGACGCCGCCCGTGTGGCGGACCAGTCCCAGGCCGGCCCTCTCGCACAGCCGTCGCGTCAGCTCCTCTTCGAGCAGCGTCAGCATCTCGTGCGGTCCGCCCGCCGCGGCCAGCCGCTCGCGCAGCTCGGCAACGGCGGGCCGGCCCCAGACCTGCTCCAATGTCACCGGCCGGTCGCGCAGTTCGGCCGCGGGCATCGGCAGGAACGACGCCGGCCCCCACGGCTTGAAGTGCACGCCGACGGACCGGGTCCGGGGCGGGTAGCCGAACTCCAGGGCGCGGGTGGGCGTGGTGACCACGCAGCCGTCGGCGTACTCGGCCGTCGCGATGTCGGTGCCGGCGCGGATGCGAAACGGCGCCCCGAGGTTGACGATCAGCAGCGCCGCCGGCATCGCCGGCAGCGTGAGCCGGGCGTACGGCGGCGCACCCTCCAGGTAGTAGAGGTCGTCGATCAGCCCGTCCAGCGGCGGCCGCGGCACTTGGGACACGTACTCCACACGCACAGCATCGCCGACGCCTCGCCGGCACGGCGCGCCGGGACGGGCCGGGCGCGCTGCCGTTGGCGACGAGGGGGGAACGAGCCGGCGTCGACTCGGCACCGATCCTGGACGAGCGCCCGGCTCCGGTTGCCGCCCCTTGAGTGCCGGACGAGCTGCCTACAGAAGTGACCAAGGCCACACGCCGATTTGATCGCCTACGCACGTTAGTCTCGGCCTTGACCGGCCCTGACCTGGGCTTTTGTGTCAGCCGCAATGGTGTGATCGCTGCGGTTCAGGTTTTTTCGGAGGTTCGCATGACCGATCCGGCATTTCATTCCGCAGGCCGACTCGCCGCCGCCGTCGCGGCGAAGGAGGTGTCGAGCGTCGAGCTGCTCGACCACTACCTCGACCGGCTGGAGCGGTTCGGCCCGAAGGTCAACGCCATCGTCGCCCGGGACGAGGAGGGCGCGCGAGCCGCGGCGCTGGCGGCCGACCGCGCGGTCTCGCGCGGCGAGCCGCTCGGCCGGCTGCACGGCGTGCCCGTGACGATCAAGGACAGTCTCGAGGTCGCGGGCATGCGGACCACCGGGGGTTCGACCCGCTGGGGCCATCACGTCTCGACGCACGACGCCGAGTCGGTCGCGCGGCTCAGGAACGCGGGAGCGATCGTGTTCGGCAAGTCGAACCTGCCGGCCGACGCCCGGGACTGGCAGACCCACAACGAGATCTACGGAACGACGAACAATCCGTGGGACCCGGCCCGTGGAGCCGGCGGTTCGTCCGGCGGGTCCGCCGCGGCGGTGGCCGCGGGGCTGACCGGCCTGGAACTCGGCGGCGACACGGCGGGCTCGATCCGGGTACCCGCCCACTTCTGCGGCGTGTACGGACTGCGCCCGTCGTTCGGGATCGTGCCGAGGCACGGCAGCGTCTCGGGACACGCCCCCGGGACGCTGGCGGACTTCGACATGGCGGTGCTCGGCCCGCTCGCCAGGCACGCCGACGACCTCGACCTGGGACTCGACGTCCTCGCGGGGGCCGACCACGAACGCGCCCCGGCCTGGCGGTTGGAGCTGCCCGCCGCCAGGGCCCGCACGCTGCGGGAGTTCCGGGTCGCGGCCTGGCTCGACGACCCGTTCTGCCGCGTCGACAGCGAGTTGGTCGCCATCATGCGGGCGGCGGTGGAAGCGGTGCGGGCCGAGGGCGCCGCCGTGGTGGAGGGCGAGGGGCCGGTCGGGCTGGAGGAGACGATGGCCCTGTATCAGCCGCTGCTGATGGCGCAGAGCGGGTTGGTCGAGTCCGACGAGTCGTACGCCGGGCTCGTGGAACTCGCCGCGACGGAGGGTATGGCGGGCGGATTCGCGTCGGACCTGACGCTCCGCTTCCGGGACTGGCACGCGCTCGACGAACGCCGGCAGCACTCCCGCCGCCGCTGGGCGGAGTTCTTCCGCGACGTCGACGTACTCCTGTGCCCGGTGAGCCCGACGGCCGCCTTCCCGCACGACCATCGCCCCGACCCCACCTGGTCGGTCCGGACCCTGCGCGTCGACGGCGCCGACCGGCCGTACCGCGAGATGCTCACCTGGATGGCGCCTTCGGCGGTCAACCACCTGCCGGCGGCGGTGGCGCCCGTCGGGGCGACCCGGGACGGGCTTCCGGTCGGCATCCAGGTGATCGCGCCCTACCTACACGACCGCACGGCGGTCCGGTTCGCACAATGTCTCGCGAAGGCAATCGGCGGATTCCGCCGACCGCCGGGGTTCTGAGCGCCGCCGAGGCCCCTGGCGGCCGGGAACGCGCGCCGGAGAAGGCCGAGTTCCCGGCCTGGCCTCGGGCGGGCTGTCGGCGCGGGCGTAGTCGGGCGGCGCATGACTCGCCTCACGTGGCACGGCTGCCGTTCGCGCGTACGCGCGCTCGTTTCCGATACGGCGATGGGCGCGGTGGGGGTCGTTGCCGTATCCGGCAGTTCACTGCGCGTCGGCTCGGGTGACGCTCACCCGACCCGACTGATGCCGATGCACGCCCCGGCCCGGCCCGGCCGCAGGGTCTTCGCGTTGTCGGTCACATCGGAGGAACGCGAGCACCGGGAACGGCGAGGGGCCGGTGGGCATCGACCGCGCGGGCTCGCGGCGATCCCCACGAATCGCCGGTTCCCTCGATCCAGGGGCCTACCGCATGCGGCGATCGTCTTCGGCAAGGCCGTCACCACCGAGGCCCGAGAGAACGCCCGGCAGCGGGACCGGCGACGGATCGAGGGAGAGAGGCGCGCCGGGACCCTTCGTCGGGACCCCGGCCCCATCCGATGCGAGTCCGGGTCCCCGCCACGGCTTGACACGCGGGTGGCCCGGAAGGCGACCGGGGCCGGCGACCCGCCGGGCGCCCCGCCGGCCCCGGTTTCGACCGTCAGCCGCCGCAGACGCAGGCCTCGGCGGGTGCCGGATCGGCCTCGGACTCGGCCGCACAACACGCGTCGGCGCCCGGGAGGGCGGGATTCTTGCCCATCCGGTCGCTGTCGGCCTTGACGACGTAGACCTCCCACGGCTCCTTGCCCGGGCCGTGGACCCACACCTTGTCCTGGAGCGCGTAGCAGCAGGAGGTGTCGTTCTCCTCGAAGGTGGCCAGTCCGGCGTCCTTGAGGCGGGTGGTGGTGGCGGTGACGTCGTCGGTGGAGTCGACCTCGACGCCGAGGTGGTCCAGGCGGGTGTCCTGGCCGGGTTCGCCCTCGATCAGGACGAGCTTGAGCGGTGGAGTGGCGACGGCGAAGTTCGCGTAGCCGGGGCGCCGCTTGGCGGGCTCGACGCCGAAGAGCTTGGAGTAGAAGGCCACCGAGGCTTCCAGATCGGCGACGTTGAGCGCGAGCTGCACACGGGACATGACGGTCTCCCATCGGCTTGTATCGATGTCGGTCGATACAAGCTTGCGCGCTGGATCGAAGAACGTCAACATAGAGGGATGTCGAAACAAGAACTGGTGGTGCTCGGGCAGGACGCCGACGGCTGCTGCCCGGCCCTGCTGACCGCCCCGCTGGACGAGGACCAGGCCGTCGATTTGGCGCGGGTGTTCAAGGCGCTGGGCGACCCGGTGCGGCTGCGACTGCTGTCGATGATCGCCTCGCGGGCGGGCGGGGAGGTCTGCGTGTGCGACCTCACCCCCGCCTTCGACCTGTCCCAGCCGACGATCTCCCACCATCTCAAGCTGCTGCGCGAGGCCGGACTGATCGCCTCCGAGCGCCGGGGGACGTGGGTGTACTACCGGCTCCTGCCGGCCATGACCGACCGCCTCGCCGCGACCCTCAGCCGCCCTGCCGGCGCACCGCTTCCCGAACCGGCCGGCGCGTGAGTGCCCCCATCGAGGCGCCGGCGGGGCCGGTCGCCGGGCGATTGTCGTTCCTCGACCGGTTCCTGGCGGTGTGGATCCTGATCGCGATGGGAGCCGGCCTCGGATTGGGTCGGCTCGTCCCCGGCCTGGGCGACGCGCTCGCGAAGGTGACGGTCACGGGCGTCTCGTTGCCGATCGCACTCGGCCTGTTGGTGATGATGTACCCGGTGCTCGCGAAGGTCCGCTGGGACCGCCTCGACACCGTCACCCGCGACCGGCGGCTGCTGCTCCCCTCCCTGGTCCTGAACTGGATCGTCGGTCCCGCGTTGATGTTCGCCCTCGCGTGGCTGATGCTGCCCGACCTGCCGGAGTACCGCACCGGCCTGATCATCGTCGGCCTGGCCCGCTGCATCGCCATGGTGATCATCTGGAACGACCTGGCCTGCGGCGACCGCGAGGCCGCCGCCGTCCTGGTCGCGCTCAACTCGGTGTTCCAGGTGATCGCCTTCGCCGCACTCGGCTGGTTCTACCTCGACGTGCTGCCCGGATGGCTCGGCCTGGACCGCACCGCCCTGGACGTGTCCGTATGGGAAATCGCCCGGAGTGTGTTGATCTTCCTCGGCATCCCCCTCCTGGCCGGGTTCCTCACCCGCCGCCTCGGCGAGAAGGCCCGGGGCCGGACCTGGTACGAGACGACGCTGATCCCCAGGACCGGCCCGTTCGCCCTGTACGGACTCCTGTTCACCATCGTCGTGCTCTTCGCCCTCCAGGGCGACGCCGTCACCTCCAAACCGCTCGACGTCGCCCGGATCGCCCTGCCCCTGCTCGCCTACTTCGCGCTGATGTGGGGCGGATCCATGGCCGTCGCACGCGCCGTCGGCCTGGACTACGCGCGAGCGACGACACTGGCGTTCACCGCCGCCGGCAACAACTTCGAACTCGCCATCGCGGTCGCCATCGCCACCTTCGGCGCCGCCTCCGGACAGGCCCTCGCCGGAGTCGTCGGACCCCTCATCGAAGTACCGGTACTGATCGGCCTCGTGTATGTCGCCCTCGCCGCCCGCCGCCACTTCCCCCAACCCACCGCGACGCCCACCGCGACCGCAGCCCCGGAAGGCTCCGCCCGTGTCTGAACCCACCACACCATCCGTGCTGTTCGTGTGCGTCCACAACGCCGGACGGTCCCAGATGGCCGCCGCCTGGCTCACCCACCTCGCCGGTGACCGCGTCGAGGTACGCTCCGCCGGATCCGCGCCAGCCGACACGGTGAACCCAGCCGCCACGGCGGCGATGGCGGAGGTCGGCATCGACATGTCCGCCCGGACGCCGAAGATCCTGACCGCGGAGGCGGTGCGCGCCTCCGACGTGGTGATCACCATGGGCTGCGGCGACACCTGCCCGATCTTCCCCGGCAAGCGATACCTCGACTGGAAACTCGACGACCCGGCCGGACGGGGCGTCGAGGCCGTGCGGCCGATCCGCGACGAGATCGAACGACGCGTCCGCGCCCTGCTCGCCGAACTCGGCATCGAAGCGGCATGACAGGCGCCGCGACGGGCGTGCACGTCACGGCGATGCGCCCCGAACACGCCGACCCGGTCCTGGCGATCTACCGGCTCGGCATCGACGGGGGCGACGCCACCTTCGAGACCACCGCCCCCACCTGGCAGGCGTTCGACACGACCCGACTGCGCGAACACCGCCTGGTCGCCCTCGACCGGGACGACCACGTACTCGGTTGGGCCGCCGTCGTGCCCGCCTCCGACCGCTGCACCTACGCCGGCGTGGTCGAACACTCCGTCCACGTCCACCCCGACGCCCGCGGACGCGGCGTGGGACTCGCCCTGCTGCGCGCCCTGGTGGCCTCCACCGAGGCCGCCGGGATCCGGACGGTGCAATCCGGCATCTTCCCCGAGAACACCGCGAGCCTCACCCTGCACGAACGGTCCGGATTCCGCGTCGTCGGCACCCGCGAACGCCTCGGACTCCACCACGGCCGATGGCGCGACGTCGTCCTGGTCGAACGCCGCAGCCCGACCGTCGACCGAGGCGTTTCATAGGTGTCCGCCTGTGCGGCACGGAGCCGGTTCGCGATCAACGAACTCGTCCCGCATCTCGGGGATTCCGTCGGCCCGCACGCGGTCCTACGGTGATCGGATATCGCATTCGTCACAGACCAGGTGCCGGCTGCTGCGTTGGATCAGATCGATCGGGCTCTGCTGCGCGCGACCCCGCGAGGGGGGCCTCGCCCGCTCGCGCGCACCAACTGCGCTGGGCCGCCGGCGAGTTGCGCAGGGCGCTCGCACAGGGCAATCTGCTCCCCCCGACGCCGGCGGCCTCGTTGGCCGATCTCCTGTCGGCCGCGAGCGTGTGCGGGTACGCCTCGACTGCCTGGGGATCCTGGCCCGTGCGGGGGAGGCGGTCGTCGACCTGCCCGAGCGCCCGGCGATGCCCGAACCGAAGGTCCCGGTCGGGCTCCGACAGCGCTCACACCTGTCGAGCCGGCTCGCCGCACACGCCGAGCGGACCGGGGTCGACCCCGGCCCGCTCCGGCTGTACGCGGTGATCGGGGTCGTCCTGGACACCGGTGCACGGCTCGGGGAACTGTGCGCGATGCGGCTGGACGATCTGAGCGCCGGTGGGGAGAGCGTGGTGATCACCCGCCGGCCCCGGGCCCGTTCGGTGAGCCCACCGGTCACCCGGGCGGAACCGCCGTCCCCGTCCACGCGAAAGGCCCTGCGGAACTGGCTCGACGTGCGCACGCTCCTGGTGCGCCGGGTACAGGGCACGGCGACCGCGCTGTGGGTATCGGTGCGCACGCACCCCACGGGGCCGGCCGGCATCCCGCCAATAGCCGACGTAGCAACGGCACGAGCCGCAGCGCTGATTCGTCGCATCGCCTCCGACAACGCCCGCGACGGCATCACGGTTCAAGGAATCACCGGCCCCAGGACACCACACGACTCGGTGGTGTCCCCGACCGCGACCATACCCACAGTGACGTTGGCGACCTGCATCGACATCAGCCGGCAGCACGCCACCTGTCGCGACGGAGGCCCGGCCTCGCCGTCAAGCCAGGCACCTCGCTACATTCGCGCCTTCACCCTGGCCCGTGATCCGGCGGGGAAGTGGCACGTGGCCGACATGAATGCCCAACGGGACCGGTCGTGCTGAGGTCCGTCGGCGAAGGCCGTCGTGGTGGGTGTGCTCCTGGTATCGATCTGTACGACCCCAGCCATCGGTGACGATGAGATCGAAACCGAGGCGCCCAACCCAGCCCCGACTGAGGACACACCTACACCCGACCTGGCACCCTCACCGCCACCATCAGCAACATCCGCACAGGCGAAATGCAAGCACTCACCTCCTGAAGCGCCCCACCCTCACCTTCGCTGCCGCACGGGCTGTCTTCGCCGCCGACCCGTTCGCCGACCTCGCCGACTTGGCGCGCCCAGCCCCACCCGACGGGAACCGCAAGGCGACGCTGGTCGCTCACCTACTCGCGATCGCCCAACGCAGGGGCAGGATGGCTGATCGAGCACGTGTCGCCTCACCCACCCCAATTGCTCCCCGCCATCGCTCCATTCGCGAAGAAGCGGGCGCCGTACGACTCATGCCCATCTGCATGGGGACTTCCTGCGCGGGAAAGTCGATGAGTTTCCGAACCAGGACCCGCGGTTCGAGAACCATCCCGTACATCCCGCGTGGCCTTCGTGCGGCCCGGAACGCCGCCGCGATCTCTCGAGATTCGATCGATTCAAGCCTTGATCGATGCGGCCGACCTGGCGGCCTGCTCGATCTTCGCGCAGTAGGCTGCACGAGCTTCCTCGTCGATCTCCTTCTCATGTTCGGCACGCAACCCGGTCCGGCCGTCGATGCCCTCGCGCAGGATATCGGCGTGCCCGGCATGCCGGATGGACTCGCCGAGGACATGGACCATGATGGCGAACAGGTTCGTATCGGCATGAGGCTCCGGCCACCACGGCACGTGGCCGGGGGCATCGAGGGGAAGCTCGTTGATCGTCGCGTCCGAGTGTTCCCACGTGCGTTGGTAGAACCCGATGATCTGATCGCGGCTCTCGTCTGCGGTCGCCCACAGATCGCTGCCGTCGGAGTCCTGCCACCGGGGCAGCGGTTCCGGGGAAGGGCGGTCGAAGACCTCGCCGAAGTACCTGGCTTCGACGCCGGCCACGTGTTTGACCAGGCCGAGGAGGTTGGTTCCTGTCGCTGTCAAAGGTCGGCGAGCGTCGTATTCGGACAAGCCGTCGATTTTCCAGAGCAGCGCCTTGCGGTCCCGCCGCAGTCTCTCGTGCAGGTTACCTTTCGCGAATTCATCGATCATGCGGCACGAGCCTGCCATGGGCTGCTCGTGCCCTCAAGATCGCGTACATGGTCCGCGCCGACCGACAGAGCCGAAGGCCGACCGAGGCCGCCGCCCTGACCTGCTACAAGGAGCTCGCATAACTTGCCACGTGAGACAACCTCTCAGTCTTCAAGGCTCCCGTCATCGAGCGGACGCAGGCGGCACCGGGCCTCCTCGAGTCGCACGTCATAATCGGGGAAGAAGAGCGCGGGCAGCATCTTGTCCAACTGGCCGGCGATCCGATGGATCGGTGCCCATGCCGCCGGATCATCGACCGTGCTGCTGACATCGGTCATCTGCAACCGTTCCAACCAGTCCGACAGGACCGTCGCTTCGTCGCGGGTGAGCTCGATCGTGATTTCTGCCTCTTCCATCCGCCCCCTTCGAACAGACGACTCAACGTTCGACGACACAACCTACTGATCGCTGACTCCGCGAGATCGGCAAGCCTTCAACGGGGCCGGACACGTGCCGTCATCTCTCGTCGACATCCCTGAGCCGGTTGATCACTAACTGCCTCCGTAACCCATCGACAAACGCTGTTCCCGGAGATAAACGAAGCCATTCGGCCCGCGCATCATCCCGCTCGACGGCTCACCCCCACCTGCGTGGGGACTTCGTGGCCGAGCTGGCGCCGGTGGCCGTGGTGCCCGGCTCACCCCCACCTGCGTGGGGACTTCTGAAGGTGCAGGTCACGGCGCTGCGCCGTGAACGGCTCACCCCCACCTGCGTGGGGACTTCTGTACGGGGTCGTGAGCCACTGCATGCCGCGTCGGCTCACCCCCACCTGCGTGGGGACTTCGCGGATGGGTGCTCATGGGCGCCCAGGCGATGCGGCTCACCCCCACCTGCGTGGGGACTTCTTGGCCGAACTGGGCCGGGAAATCGTGGGGGCCGGCTCACCCCCACCTGCGTGGGGACTTCCATCTGCTGCTGCGCGGTCCGTCCCGGATTCCCGGCTCACCCCCACCTGCGTGGGGACTTCTTTTCATGGGTCGGGCCGTGAAATTCCATGTTCGGCTCACCCCCACCTGCGTGGGGACTTCCCTTCCTGACCTGCGGGTTCTTGAGGGCTTTGCCGATTCGTGATGCAAACAGGGTCATTGCGGCAAGGTTTCTGCCTGTTTTCACTTCGGCGTATCGGCGATCGTTCGCGAGCTGGGCGTTGTCGCATGGTTTGGTCCTGTCTGCGCATCGGCCGGACCGCGTGGGGTGTCGTTCGCGGCGTGTGCGTCTTGGAGTTCCCGCCGTCATCGACGCGTCCGGAACGAGATCGGTTTGATTCCGACGCGGCCACGAGACAAGGATACGAGCGTTGCCTCCGGTCGCTCGGGCGGCCGGACGTACCGATCAAGGCCCGACGATCCCCGCCCACACGAGTGTCTCGCCCCGTGCCAACCGCCTCGGTAAACGGTCCGGTGCGATGGCGTCGGCTCTCCACACCGTGACGTCACCACTCGGGGTGGCACCACGTCGAGGGCGGTGAACAGCACGGCGCCCTGGACAAGATTGGCGACCCCGACACAGGCTCCCGCGTGCCGGCGCGCATGGCGTCCGTGATCGCACGGCGAATTCGCGGGACTTCGCCGACGAGCAGGCGCTCTCGCCAACCGCAGGGCGAAGATCGCCGTACCGGTGGACGCCGCGGAGATCCGCCCGGTCTCCAGCAGCAGCAACAACACCGCGCCCCACACCACTGCCGACGCCGGCTCCGTGGGACGGCTCCCCCACCGCGATCTTCGCTCTCTCCCAGGTGGCCCGGTCGTTGGTGGTCTCGACCCGCACCGCGCCTGCTCTGTACCTGCCGAGGCGGTTGGGGGCCAAGGTGTCGGTGCGGACCTGGTCGGTCTGTTCCTTGGCGATCAGGTGTCACCGCAGCATCGACATCACCCGGCGGTCCTTGTGCGTGGCCACGACCGCCAGGTAGGTGACGCACTCGCCTCGGATCGAGGCCATCGCCTGCGGGACGGCCGCCGGCAGGAGCAGCGGCAGCAACAGCGGGTATAGCGCGGCGAGTACCACGCCCGCTGCGACGAGGGTGGCCGGGGAGGAGATGTAGTTCTTTCTGGGACTGTCCGATCATGTCGCGGCTGACGTCGACGCCCCGTTCGGCCGCGTCATATCGCTCGTTGAGGCCGGGATGGTCGTAGACGGCCTGTTCGGCGTTGGCCGCCGCCTCCAGCATCCTGTATTCCCGCTTCTCGGCAGATCCGGGGCGAGAGACTGTTGGACAGGGCCTGGATGGCGATCCCGGCAATGCCCGCAGACCGGCGGTGGCGGCCGGCACCGACACCGCCGGGATCGTCGACCCCAACCGGCCCGGATCGTCTGCCGTTTCGATCAGCGCGGAAAACGCCGCAGTGGTCGCGAACAGCCCCAAGGCGGCGGACGCCCCGGACACGAGTTGGCAGGCCGGCAGCGACACGACCGCCGCGCGGTCGACCTCCCATGCCAGGGTGAAGGTTCTGCGGGCCGGCGACGGGAGCCGGCGGGGCATGCCGCGGCCGGTCAACCACTCGGCCGACTCCAGGCTGTCGCCGCCCGGGTGGTCGTACGTCAACGTCTCCACCGTGGGGGGCTTCCGCCTCCGGCTTCCCCGCGTCGGCGTCTTGGTCGCGCAGTCGTCTGCCCGTGGTTTCCGTCATGCCCCGCTCCCCTTTTCGACAGGGCATTCGGTGAGTACCCGCGTGGCTGTCTCGGGCGATACCGGGCCTGTGTCGCCGACAGCCGGGACCATACGCAGTCGGTCTTGTGTGGCGTCGTAGGCAATCGAGTCGCCGGGGCGTTGGAAGTGCACGGCGAATCGGGCGCCGGCCCGGTAGGCGTCGAGGCCGGCCCGGCAGTAGGCCACCATCGGCGTCGGCAGCGCATCGAGCCGGTACCAGTCCATCGCGTCACATACGGCCGGTTCCATCACCCGCGGTGTGCCGTGCCGGTGATGGACCTCGAAGAAGAATCCCACCCGGGCGCCCCCGCCGGGGCTGCGATGGTGCATCGCGGTGGCGAGGCGCACGTCGGCCGGGTCGATGGACACACCGGTCTCCTCGGCGCTCTCTCGGACGAGCGCGTCGACGACATCCTCGTGCGGGCCGTCCAGGTGCCCCGACGGCAGATGCCACAGGCCGGCCGCGTACACCGCCCCGGCCCGCCGCGACAACAGCACGCGCGGGCCGTCGGCGCCGTCGTGGCGCAGGATCAAGTGGACGTCCACGGGTTCCGTCTGTCGTGCCGGCACGCTCAATGCCCACCCCCGTGTCGGCCGGCGTCCGGATCGGCGGGCAGGTACATCGGGAGAAAGCCCTCCCGTTGCCGTCCGTGGCACGGCAGATGGCTACCGAACTGCACCCACTCGGCTTGGAATCTCGTGATCGCGCCATCGAGATCGGGAAGAGCGATACGCGACGCAGGGAAGGCAGGACTCGTTGTCATCACGCCGAGTGTATGAATCCCTACCGACAGGCACTGTCGGACATGCTCCGCAACGGCTGTTCCGTGCGAACGGGCGACCACGGGGCGGCTCACAATCGCCTGCGGAGCGCGAGTTCGGCTCGGGCCACCGCCGCGGCGAGGGCTTGTGCGTGGGCGATGGAGAGACCTTCGGCGTCGAGCCCCGATGCGGCCAGGACGGTACGGAGTTTCCGTGTCTGCTCGGCGGTCCGGCGGGAGCATACCGGGTGGTGCACGACCTCGACGCCGCCGTCGTCGTCACGCGCCATGTGCCCCAGTGCCCGGGGTCGGTCGATTCCGCGTCGGCGGCGCCCTCGCGCGTGCGGACGTCGTCGCCACATGCAGACGCGTCAACGTCCTGGGCAAGTGCGCGTTCACCGCCTCGCCGCTCCTGGGCGGGCTTCGGCCGCTGCGGGACTCCGACATCGCTTGGGGCCAGGAGGAAGGGGAGGACGAGTGGGAGATCACGAAGGGCTCCCGATCGAGCGATGGGGAGCCCTTCGCCGTCGAACTCCGGGGCACGGCCCGCCTACACAGGCAACCATGAAGGACGAAGGCGGGCATCGACGCCGTGTCGAATGGGCCTATTCGAAGTCTGCCGTGACGGGGGCCGGCTCTTGGGTTTGTGGTCGTGTGGAGAGTTCGGTGTCGGGGGCCAGGTGTCGGGCAGGCCCGTCGGTCCGGGCGCCGTCGGCCGCCTCCTCGAAGTAGGCGGCTCGGGATCCGCCGGGGTACTCACCGGTGACGTAGTAGTCGGTGGTGAAGCCGAGTGCGGCCTGGGAACCGAGCGTGTCGCCGTTGGCGCGGATCGGAACGATCTCGTGGTGTTCCATCCACAGGCAGGCGGAACTGCGCGGGGGGACGTTCAAACCGCGGTTCTTGGTCTCCTCGCGCATGGTCGCGACGCTGGTGCGGCGCTCGTAGCCGAGTTCGATCGTGGTGGAGATCGAGGTGGTCACGGTGGTGGAAGCGCCGATGCCGAACGGTTTGGCGCCGGCCTCGACGCCGACCGACACACCGACAGTCATGCCGGTGGAGGTGCGGAAGGACTCCTCGGCGGTCCTGGTGACGCCGGTCGTGACGGCCTGCGACTCGGGCTGGGACTCCGAGCCGTTTCGGTTGTCGCGGAAGAGGATCAGCTCGTAGTGGCGCTTGCGCCGGACCTTGTAGAAGGGGGAGTTGGCGACTTTCCACTCCTCGTCGCGGCCCTTGTCGTCGATCAGGTAGTACGGCACGGTGACCGTGCGGTCGGCGATGGAGGTCTGGGCCGGCGGGCGGGCAAAGGAGGTCAACTCGGGGATCTCCGGCCCCTCGCGCCGCTCCACCACGGCCGGCAGGTCGAGTATCCAGGTGGTCGCGGTCGGAGCGGGCGTCCCGGAGGACGTGACCACGGTCAGACAGCCGCTGGGCAGGTAGAGGCGCTCGTCCTGGTCGCCGTCCGGGTACGGCGGCGCCACGACCGACCACACTCGCAGGCCGTTGGCCTCGTGGAGTTTGGTCCCGACCTCACCTTCGCGAACGTAGTTGCGACCGTTGTGGATCTTCTTCACGCACGCGAACTGCGTGTAGAACTCGGGCAGCAGGGCCGGGTCGGAGGTGGACCAGACCGCGATGTAGTCGCCGAGCGCAACGTATCCGGGCGGGGGGATCGGCCGCCAGATGCCCGTCTTGGTACCGGGTGTGGGGATTTCCCCGATGCGCTGCCAGCCGACGGGCCTGCGGAGCAGGCTGCCGTCGCTGGACCTGTCCCTCAGGAGCAACCCGCCGGGCTTTGCGCCCTGAGGCCCGAGTTTGACGCCCGTCTTCATCCAGTCGGTCCCGGAGACGCCGTGATGCACGTCGTACACCGCCAGCGTCGACGTGATGGGTTGCACGGCGTGAACGATCTGGAAGCCGAGTTCGAGATCACCGTAGCGTTGCACTGTGGTCATGCCACTCCTGGGTGCCGAGCGCCGCCCCGTCCGCGACGGACGAGGCGGCGCGACCGGTGGTGAATGAGAGTGCACTCAAAGTTATACGCGGGGTATGGCGTGGGCACTCACGAAATCGTCGACTCGGTGTGCCGCCGACGAACGTTCTCGCGAACCGCTTGGCCGACCAGTGCCCGGCGATCGTGCATGCTGTCCGGACGTGCCAGGAGAACATCCCATCCGGCATTGCTGATCACGGATCGGTTCCGGCACGTGCTCGTGATCCGGTGATCATGGCTGATGCCACCCGCGGGTCGCACTTCATCGCATCAGGATCAACTCGGACGGCGCCCGGCACGAACTCTCCCTGGACGACCGGGATCTGACGGACAGTCAGCGCGGAATCAAGATCTCCTCGAAGCCGGTACGCCACCAATGGTGGTCCTCCATCCGGCTCCGGCTTGAACAATGCCGGCCACACTCGACGTTCTCGCGCACGTGCCCCTCGGAGAAGACGGCCACGGCCCGGGAATCCACGACCGGCGACCTCGCACGGGGTTCCGTCGTCGCGCAACTCGCCGCGCGGCATGTGTCGATCACGTCGCCCCGCCGAGCCTGGGCTCGGCGGGGCGACGTGATCAAGAGCGCCGGATCGATCACGGGTGTTCGGGGGCGGCCCGAGGTCCGTTGTTCGGGGCCGCCGAGAACCCGGAGCGGTGCCGGCGGTGTCGTAGGTGGTCCGGGTCTGCTGCCCTACGGTTGGATCGGGCTCGGCGAGAACGAGGACCACGACGTATAGGTCGAATCGTTCACCGAGCCGGACGCTGCCGCTGCCGCCGCGGCAGTGGTGGACATCTTGTAGTTCAACCGCACGTCCACCGTCGTGGTTCCGCGGGTGCTGTTGACCTTGGACGGGAACGTGCACCGGGCCTTGAGGACGTACCAGTAACTCGTGTTCGTCCTGTGCGGTCCCGGGATGCTCGAGTGCCACTTGTAATCGACGGGAATCCCGGGGTGACCGTCGTGGTAGTCGGGGAAACTCGGAACCGAGGCAGAGCAGTTCATGTCCCCGGTGGCGGTCCGCTCCAGGGCGGGGCTCATGTCGAACGACCAGGCCAACGGCTTGTTGACCGACGACCACGTCACCTGTGCGTTCAGGACGCCGTTGGCGTCGGTCTTGGTGAGGTAGTTCGCGTTGGCGGTGAACGTCTTGTAGTACTCGCTGGTGCCGGCGGAAGCCGTGCCGCCCGAGAACAGTAGTGCGATCGCGGCCAGTGCCGAGGTCAGGGCGAGCGCGGGACGCCGTGCGGTCATCACCGACATGTCAGGACGAAGACCTTCCCATGTTGACCTGGACCCGCGCGGCACCGCGGGGGGCCGCCTTGGAGATCCACGTCCGGCTGGACTTGTCGCAAGCCGCAGGCGATCGCTCACTCCCCAGCGAACCGCCGTTGGAGTTCCACCACTTCACGACGAGAAAGGCGCACTCCCCTTCCTCTTTGCTCGCGATGGTGGCCGTCGTCATCCCGGGCCGACACGCGTCCCCGGATGCCCAGCCATACCACTCGTCGAAGGACCACGGGAAGCACTGCAACACGCCGACGGGGCCCTGCGCCACCACCGTCGACGCCTCGCGCGTCGCCGGCGCGGCCGACGCCGGCAGGGCCGTCCCCAAGGTCACGGCACCTGCCGCGATGCCGATGACCACCAGATTCCTCAAGCTCATGCTCGTGACTCCTGTTCCATACACGAGAGAACGAAGCGAAGCGACCGTGCGGGGATCCGTATCCCGAGGCGTCGGGCCCGCTGTCGATGCAACGAACGTGAAGGAGCACGGCCGAGCCCTCAAGAGCTGCCGCATGTTCGGGACAGCGGCTCCGCGTCCTTGCAGGTCAACGCCGTTGTCTCGACGTGTCCCGAACAAGCGGCACCCTGTCCCGCACACCGGCGGCGCGACATCGGCGTCTTCGCCGCGCCGATGAACGTGATGATCGCCGAGGCCGCCGGCCGGACTCAGGTGGACAGGTCCCTGGTCGGTGTCGACTCCACCGCGGTGCGGGCCCACCACGACGCGGCGGGCGTGCCGGCCGACGAGGACGTCCTCGCCGCCCTGGAGAAGGCCATCGGCCGGTCAGGGACCCCCGGGTAGTTCCTTGACGCTGGGCGATGGCCCCACTCCGACCAACCGGGACCACCCCATCCGCAGCGGATCCCCACCACCCAACGGCTCCATCACGCCCCGTCCCGAGGACGACTCGCTACTGCCCGGGTGCCCGGGGCCGGGGCCGGTGCCGCCCGACGTCACAGAACACCGCAAGCCCAATGCCTCCGCTACGCCTCCGCCCGAGCCCGGGCGAAGGCGCCTTCGAAATATGGGCGTTCGAGGCGGGAACGACATGTGCGTTCACCCGGGCGTCCTGTTGTCGCGTGACGAAACCGCCGGAAGGGTGCGGGGGTTGCGGACGTCCGGCCGCAGTCGTAGGTCGCGATCGGTAGGGGATCGCGCGAATGCGGGTGTTGTCATCGCTCGCCGCTGCACGCCTGCTGTCGGTGCGAACGTCTCGCGGAATCCGACGTGGCCGGTCGGCGTGTTCATATCCAACGACGTCGACCAAGGCGGGGCTCCGCGGTGCCGGGTGAGGTCCGGCGTACGCGCCTCAATCACGCCGAAGTCTCCGGCCGTGCTCCGGGGTTCGAGAGACGTTCCGGGTGGCTCGGAGCTGATTGTCGTGGTGCCGGCCGAGGCGAGAGGTGGGACATCGCCGTCGCCGAGGAGCCGGACGACACGGACGATCCGGCCGGCGACGTCGGAGGTTACCTGTTCGGCTTTGGCCGACCAATCCCACGCCGGCACCCCTGAAGGGGTCGACAGACGCGAAGTCGATCTTGCGGCTCGATCACGCGGGAACGGCTTCCGTAAAAGCGGATCATGATTACGGAATTCCGCTCGGCGACTTCGATCATCGCGAGAAGTTTACAGCCTGCAAGATCCGAATTCCGCGTCGATATCTCGCATGGCCAGGCATCTTCCTGCGACTGGCTTCTTCGTCTACTGTCATCGCGTCACGTTCTTGAGAACGGGAGAATTCATGATCGAGGAAGAGGATCATCCGATTCCGCAACCGAGTCGCCGAACGACGCTGAAGCGATTCGTCGTGGGACTGGCCGTCGGCGTACCGGCGTTGAGCGCCATAGCGAACCCGGGGATCGCCCACGCGGATCCCCCACACCGGCACTGCGTGAGTTCACGCTGGAAACTCACGGGTGTGACCTGCATCTGCAACAGGTGGATCAGCCACTACGTGGAGATCTGCACGGTGTGTCTGGACGAGTGTGGTACCACCAAGGACGAAATCGGCGGGGCATGCTGAGTCTCCGGAGGCTTCGATGAGAGTGAAGTTGATCGTTCGCGAGGTATCCCGAGACGACCCGGATCAATATGCCGAGCACGAGGACGGATCGCGGCATTTCATGGGGCAGCCGTTGCGGATGCACTGGGACGAGATCCAGCAGAATGGCGGTCATCTCGATCTGGTTCTGACTCCGGGTCCACTGGCGGCGATCGGCAGGTCCGCGAAGACGTCGGATCCCGACCTCCTCCTGAAATCGGAACTGGTTCACCCCAGCGTGCGATGTGAGGTGATCGGCCCCGAAACGGTGCGCGTCTCGCTCCGGCATTGGCTGCACCGGGATCCCGATGAGACCTTCCTTTCCATCGGATGGTCGTTCGAAATCACCGAACAGGAAAAAGCCGCGCTACGGCACATCGGATGACGGTTCCGCCGTTCGCGGCTCACGCCGTCGCGCTCTTCCTTGCCGGCACGCTGCTTGCGACAGGCGTGGCGAAGGCGACCACCATCATCCGCGGTCGACTGGTGGCCGGCTTGCCGATGCTTCGAGACTGGAATCGTCCGGGGATCGCGCATGTGGCGTTGGGCGTCGTCGAGACGATCATCGGCGGGGCGATCGGATTCAACATCCTGCCCAGGGTCACGGCCGTGTGCACGGTTGTCATGTTCACGGGGTTCGTCGGCCATCGGATCCGCTCGGTGCTTCGACGAGAGAAGGATTGCGGATGCTCCGGTGTCCCGCACGAGGACACCCCGGGCGTCCGCATCCTCGTCGGCCTCGGCTTCCTGACTCTGGCCACGCTCTACGCCGCCTCCGCCTCGTCCATGCCCATGGAACCCGTCCGGGGCACGCTGGCCTGTGCGCCCGTCGCGGTGGCGATGACTCTGGCCCGCGTACGCCGGGGGCGTATTCGCCCCACCGAGCCGGGTCGTCGCCACCCGGGAGGTCGACGACCGGCGTCCCACCGATCCCGGCCCAGCCCCATCCGGACACGCCGGAGCCCTGGCCGGTAACCACCACCCGGCAGGGCCGACAACCTCACCGACGCACCATCCCCGTCACCACCCGAGGCGGCGCACCACCACGCAGCCGGGCAGAACACCTCACCTAACACCGCACGTTCGTCACCTTCCGCACCCCGGCCATCAGCATGCGCACCCTGATGATCCTCGGCCGTCACCAACGGACCACCGCCCGAACCACGTTGACCTCCACCGGGCCCGCCGCAGCCGAAAACACCACCACGCTCCCGCACGCGCCGGACACATCGGCCACCTCGCCCGGCCCGGACAGGCCGACCCACGCGTACTCGTCGCGTACGTCCTCGCGCCACCGAGCGTAACCGCGAAGGCCCTGGCCGCCGAATTCGCCCGCTACCTCGGCATCCCCATCACCACCCGCATGCCACAGCCGCAAATCACCGAAGCGGTCTGTCCCCAGTGGCAATGCTGTCGGCTCACCCCCACCTGCGTGGGGACTTCGCCTACCTCCGTCTCCTGCATCGGTGTACCGGCGGCTCACCCCCACCTGCGTGGGGACTTCCCTTGCCCACCTGCACGTTTTTCCGGGTTTTGCCATTTCGTGATCTGGATTCGATCATTAAGGCAAGGAGCATTCCTGAATGAGGTCCGACCAGCGCCATGTCCTCACCACGCTGTTCAGCGCCGCCCACTCCATTCCCTCCATGCGCCCCGATGCCCGACCCCCCGAGCCTGCTCGCGGCGCGAGCGTCGCAGCGGCAACCAGCCACGCCATCATGCGCCTTGGTCACCAACAACCACTGCGAGGACTCCTCCGCGCGCTCGCGGGCATCCTCGGTCGTCGCAACCTAGCTGAAGTCAGGCTGCCACCCGCTCCAACGTGCTGGAAGCCAAAGCCGTCATCGCATACATCGAAGCACGTCTCGGCCAAATCACGACCCCTGATGACCACTTGCAAACCACGCCCAAACGTCGACCAAGGCCTGACCGTGCCCCACCGTGCAAGAGCACCCCGGCGACGACCCTTCCGCACCTCCCCAGCCCTCAGGAGCAACCGCACGATGAGGCCGAAGCACGATCCCCAGTTCGACCTCCAGGTCCAGCGCCGCAGGGCCCGCGCGCTCCTTGCCGTACCGGACGTGCGCCGAAAGCGTGATCGACTGCGGAATTCGACGTGTCCGATGGCGAGTTCATCAATCGGGTCGTCACCTGGCTGCGCGGCCTCGACGACTGCATTCTGGGCGACCCCCATCAGGCCGTCGTGCACGACTCCCCCGGCTCCCCAGCACCGTCCTTGCGTTTCGGCCTCAGGACATGGCACATCCCGGGCTGCGCCTCGCGTCCACCCGGCTTCCCGTCTGCCATGCAGGCGACTTCGAATGGCGCTTCACCACGACGCCGGCCGCCGACTCGTATCGATGAACCCCGCCTCGGGCCGGCGTGGCGTGATGGTGGCTATGGGCGCGTGTTGTCTGCTTGTAAGGGATCCGTGGGGGACCGCTTGCGTGGGGGCCCGTGAACCGGAGCGGGCCGGGCGTGGGCTGAATACCCTGGGCCATGCCATCGATCAGACTGAACAATGACACCGCCGCGATGCTGGCGATCTGGGTCGAGCCGTGGGGCACCGACCACTGGATGCGACCACACGAGAAGTTCACGCTCCTCACCGGTGACGGTCCCGAACCGGATCCCGACGATGTGCCGTTCGATGTCGTTTTTCACGACGAGGGTGTCAGCGTTTGGGTCAATGGCGCCTACGAGGCCACCGTGCACGACGAATCGGGGGCCGAGGTGTCGTGCGGGCATCAGCGTCCCCTCGATGTCATGCGTGCCTGGACCGAGTCGGCCGAGGCCGCGGCGGTCGCCGACCGTCCGTACCTCACCCCGGAGATCCGGGAGATGGCCCGTCGCCACGCCGAGGACATGCGCCGCGCGCTTACCGAGGCCGAGGCAGCCGAGGCTGAGGCTGCTGCGGCGGCTGCGGTCGACATGACCGAAGCCAACACGGCCGAACTCGGCGTCCGCTCCGGGTCCGCCACTCCGAACGGAGCCGACACGACGGCCGGACACTGACCAGTCGAAAGCCTGAAGAGGCAAGTAGCCGAGCGGCTGAGAACCCACGCGGCTGACGACCTGAGCGGCTACGCGGCTGGGAACCCGAGCACCCCAAGCCGCACACGCAAGACCCTCCCCGGGCCGCCGGCCCCCCTACGCCGTGGCCTCCGGCCGGGCCCTCGTGGCCAGTTCGGACAGGCCCCGCAACACCCGGCGGCCCTCCTCGTCCGGTTCCTGCGGCTGGTAGATGGTGATCCGCTGGCCGCCCTCCATCCGCAGCACCTCGAACGCGAGGGTGATCTCGCCGAGTTGCGGATGCCGGTACGTCTCCTGGTCGCTACGCCGCCGGCGTACGTCGTACCGCTGCCACTGCACCGCGAACTCGGGGCTCCCCTCCGTGAGTTCGTCCACCAGAGCAGCCAACTCCCGGTCTCTGGGGTCGGCGGCGAGCAGCGAGCGCAGTTGCGCGGTGGTGCTGAGCGCGGCCCGCTCCCAGTCGGCGAACAACTCCCGTGCCGTCGGGTGCAGGAACAGGTACCGGATGCTGTTGCGCCGCTCCGGCGCCCAGTCGGCCAGTCCGGGCAGCAACGCGAACACCTCGGGGTTGGCGGCCAGGATGTCGCTGGTCCGGCCGAGCAGGTACGCGGGCCAGGGTCGAACCCGCTCCAGGAGCGCGCGGATCCCCGGCCGTACCTCACGATCGGCGGGCGCGCCGCCGGCCGGCACCCGCTCCGCCGCGTGGTTGGCCAGGGCGTACAGGTGCGCGTGCTCCTCCTCGTTCAACCTCAGCGCGCTCGCGATCCCGTCCAGGACCGCACCGCCGGGATTGTTTTCGCGGCCCTGCTCCAGGCGCGTGTAGTACTGGATGCTCAGCCCCGCCAGCGCGGCCAGCTCCTCCCTGCGCAGTCCCTGGGTACGACGGAGCCCGGTGCCGGCGGGCAGCCCGACGTCGCCGGGCTGGAGACGGGCGCGGCGGGCCTGCAGGAACTCTCCGAGTGGATGTGGTGACGTCACCTCTCGATTGTCACAAAGCCGGGGTCTCGGTGCCTGTCCCCCACGGGGACAGGCACGGCGGCGTGGCGCCGGCACGGGGACGACCGTGCCGCCACCAGTCCCGGCACCGCACTCGCCATTGGCGCGGATGACACGGCCTTCATGGCGACCCACGTACGCGCGAAGCTGACAACGCCGCCCCGGGTCCGGCCCCCGACCCGACGCCCGCAGAACGGACGTGCCCGCCGCCATGCCCCCGACCGACCCGCTTCCGCACCCGATACCCTCGCCCCCGCGCCGCCGATTCGCCGGCCCCGCCCCCGAACAGGCCGGTTTCGGGGCCCGGTTCACCGCGGCCACCGCCATCGGATCGGTCCTGAATCCGATCAACTCGTCGATCATCGCGATCGCGCTGGTGTCGATCGGCCGGGCGTTCGGCGTGGACGCGGGGGCCACGACGTGGCTGGTGTCGGCGTTGTACCTGGCCACCGCGATCGGGCAGCCGACGGCCGGGCGGCTCGCGGATCTGTTCGGGCCCAGGCGGGTGTACCTCGCCGGCATGGCGCTGGTCGCGCTCGGCGGGCTGATCGGTTTCGTGGGTACGTCGATCGGCATGCTCGTGGTCGCGCGTGTGGTGCTCGGACTGGGTACGTCGGCGGCCTATCCGGCGGCGATGACGATGGTGCGCCGGCAGTCCGAACGCCTCGCCCGGCCCGCGCCGGGACGGGTGCTGAACGCGCTCGCGGTGGCCGGGCAGACCACGATGGCGATCGGGCCGCCGCTGGGCGGCCTGCTGATCGCGGTCGGCGGGTGGCGGGCCATGTTCCTGATCAACATCCCGCTCGCGGCGATCGCGGCCGGATTCGCGGTGTTCTGGTTGCCGGCGGACGAGCGCCGACGGCGTACCGGTTCGGCGGCGCGGGACCTGGATCCCCCGGGCCTGCTGCTGTTCGCCGCGACGTTGACGAGCGTACTGCTGTTCCTGATGCGGCCCACCGCGTCGAGGTGGTGGCTGCTCGCGCTCGGTCTGGTGGCCGGACTGGCGCTGACCCGCTGGGAGTCGCGCGCGCATTCGCCGTTCCTGGATGTGCGGATGGTGGCCCGCAACGGCGCGCTGACCAGGACGTACCTGCGGCAGGCGGTGGCGATGGCCTCGACCTACTGCTTCATATACGGCTGGACGATGTGGTTGGAGCAGAGCGCGGGCCGCTCCGCGTCGGCCGCCGGGCTGTTGATGACACCGTCGTTCGTGGTGGCGGCCGGGGTCTCGGCCGTGGTGACGGGGCCAGGGCTGCGTACTCCGCTGCTGGCCGGTGCCGGCGTGCTGACCGTGGGCAGCGCGAGCCTGTTGCTGCTGCGGGTCGACTCGCCCCTGTGGTTGCTGATCGCGGTGAGTGTCGTCTTCGGGCTCCAGAACGGCCTGACCAACACGGCCAACCAGCGAGCGATGTTCCGCCAGGCGCCGGCCGCCGCGACGGGCACGGCGGCCGGGCTGCTGCGTACGTTCTCCTACCTGGGCGCGCTGGCGTCGGCGAGCCTGATCGGCGCCACCTTCGGTCCGCGGGCGACCGACGCGGGGCTGCATCACCTGGGCATGATCCTGACGGTGATGTCGGTCGTACTGGTGGCGGCCACCGCGCTGGACCCGGCGCTGCGTGGGGGGCGGGAGGACGAGGGGCGGGAGGATGAGGGGTGGGGTGCCGGGGAGCCGGAGCCCGGAGAGCCGCCCTACGCCCGGGCGCGGCGGTGGGCGGCCACCCGTTCGCGCGTGGCGCAGCGCCGGGAGCAGTAGCGGCGGGGTGGGCCGCCGCCCTCGTCGACGAAGACGTGTCGGCAGGTCGCCGAGGTACAGACGCCGCCGGGTGGACGTTGCCGGTCCCACAGCAGCATGGTCAGGGACAGGCAGGACGAGGCGAGAAACCATTCGCCCCACGGCGCGTCGTCGTCACGGTCGAGGTGCGGATGCCACGGGCTGCGACCGGCGTGCGAGGTGAGCCGAAGCCTGCCCCGCCCTCGACGAAGCAGTCGATTGAGCGCGTCGGCGGCAGCGTCGACGTCCTCGGCGGCGAAGATCGCACGCAGCAGCAGGGCTGCGGCGCGCAGGTCGGCGACGTCGGTCGCGGTGAGCTCGATCGGATCGGACTCGCCGTGTTCGCACAGGAGTTCGGCGAGGGCGGAGGGGGACGGGTCGGGCGTCGGGTCGTCTGCCGTCAGGGCGTTGACCAGGGCGACGGTGCGTCGGGCCACGGCCTGTACCGAGTGGCGGGTGGCCCGCTCGTCGTTCGAGTGCAGCACGGCTCAAATGTAACGCATCTAGCCAATGATTGAGTTACCTACGTAACGTGCTGGCCATGCAAAAGCGTTACAGAGGAATATGGCCCTACATCGCCGGGGCAGCCGCAGCACGCACCGGCGACGAGATGTCGGGCCCGGCCCTGCTGCTGGCCGGCTTGGCGGCCACCGGCTCGGCCGCCACCGCCTCGGCACTGCTCGCCGCCGTCACAGCGGCGGCGGCACTCGGCGGGCCCGTCTTCGGCGTACTCCTCGACCGCTCCCCCCGACCGGGCCGCCTGCTGACCGCCACGCTGGCGGGCTATGCGGCGGCGCTCGGGACAATCCTGGCCACGCTGGGCCGAACCCCGATCGCGATCACCCTGCTGATCGCCCTGACCGCAGGACTGGCCGGCCCGGCTCTGACCGGCGGCTGGACGTCCCAACTGCCACGCGTGGTCACACGAGCCGACCTACCGCGCGCAACGGCGTACGACGCCATGACATTCAACCTGGCCGCCCTGACCGGCCCGGCCCTGGCCGGGATCATCACAACCCTGGCCGGCGCAACGACCGCAATGACAACCGCGATCGTCCTGATCTGCCTGGCCCTACCGGCAGCCCGAGCACTACCACCGGCCCGGGCGCGAGTGGCGGCGCGTGCGCAGGTGCTGGGGAAGCGGTTGACGCCGCCACCAGCCGGGACATCACCCGCCGCCGGGGTACAGACACCCCGAAACCACGAGGAGTCGCCACCGACCCAAGCACCGCCCGCCCACCGCGGCCAGGAGTCCCGGGAGCCCTCGGAGGCGCCGGCCACCAACGGCCTGCCCACCGGCGCCTCCCGCAACGCACCCCCGGAACGCCCGGAGCCGCCGGAGCACCCGAAGCCGCCGACCGTTCCCGGCCACACGCCCCGGAAGCACTCGGAGCCGCCGGCGGCGGCCCGCTCCCACGCGCCGCCGAAGCACCCGCCGGCCCCGTCGATCGGCGCCGACCTCGTCGCGGGCTTCCGGGCCATCGTGGGATCACCGTCCCTGGCCCGGGCCACGGCGGCGTCGATGTTGTCCTGTGTCGGACAGGGCATCCTGCTCGCCGCCAGCCCAATACTCGGCGAACGGGCCTTCGGCTCGGCCGCCCACGGGCCGACCCTGCTCTCACTGCTCGCCGCTTCGGCGTTGACGACAAACGCGTTCCTGGCCCGCCGACCGCACCCACTGCGCCCGGAGACGGTGATCCGGTACAGCACGCTGATCCTCACCGGCGCCCTCCTACTCGCGGCAACGGCCCACCCGATCCCGCTGATCGCCGCGATGCTCCTCGCCGGCGTGGCCGAAGGCCCGCAGCTCACGGCCCTGTTCACGATCCGACACCGCGAAGCCCCCGAGGCCCTGCGCAGCCGCATCTTCACCACCGGCGCGAGCCTGAAAATCACCACCTTCGCCCTCGGCGCAGCCCTGACCGGCCCCCTCCTCACCCACTCCCTCACCACAGCCCTGGCCACAGCGGCACTCTTCCAAGTCCTGGCCACACTCAGCCTCACCGGAAGAATGCCGACGCATCCGGCGGACGGAAGAACAAACGCCGGGCCCGACGAACCCCTCGAACCTGAACCTGAGCCCGAACCCGAGCAACGCGCGTGGCCGAGGCAGAACCGCCGGAGCCCCGAACGGTAACCACTCGAAACGCCCCGAGGTCCTCCCACGCGCTCGCCCCCCCGGACACGGCGATCGGCACGGTACGACTCCGGGCAGGCAGGCAGGCGGGATATCGACCCGCGACGACCCGGCCGCCGTCCCCAGCCGAGGGTGAGGAGGTGGGGACGCCTTTTGGGTGGGTCAGGACGCGTGTTCGGCGGACGTTGCGTTGTTGATCGCGGGTGCCGTTGGGGGGCGACTGGTCCGGCGCGTGGGACGGACCGCCGCCAGCGTTCAGGGCTCCGAGACGGGGATTCTCGACGGGGTGGGTGCGCTGCTTGGCGAACCCGGCCGGCGGCGCGGCGGAGTGGGAGGGCGGTCGGGTCGAGTCCTTTGAGGGGCCTTCCCGAGTGAGGCGGGTGTTTCCGGTGGGCGTTGCGTACTGGGTTGCGGGTGGCTGGTGCGGGGCTGGTCAGAGTCGGCCGGTTTGCCGCCGCCAGCGTGCGGGGCTCCGAAACTTGAAGTCCCCGACGAGATGGCCGCGTTGCTCGGTGAAAACCGGCCAGCAGCGGCGGGCAGGAGGGGGCTCGGGTCGAGTCCGCCGAGGAGCCTTCCCGAGTGGGGCGGGTGTTTCCGGCGGGCGTTGCGTATTGGGTTGCTGGTGGCTGGTGCGGGGCTGGTCTGAGTCGGTGGTGGGCCGCCGTCAGCGTGCGGGGCTCCGAAACTTGACGTCCCCGACGGGACAGGCGTGTTGGTCGGCGAAAAGCGGCCGGCAGCGGCGGCGCGGGAGGGGGCTCGGGTCGAGTCCGCCGAGGAGCCTTCCCGAGTGGGGCGGGTGTTTCCGGCGGGCGTTGCGCATTGGGTTGCTGGTGGCTGGTGCGGGGCCGGTCAGAGTCGATGGTGGGCCGCCGCCAGCGTGCGGGGCTCCGAAACTTGACGTCCCGATGGGACGGGCGTGTTGGTCGGTGAAAAATCGGCTGGCAGCGAGGGCGCGGAGGGTGGTCCGGTCCGGTTCCCGGAGAGCCTTCCCGAGTGGGCCGGGTGATTCCGGCAGGCGTTGCGTCTTTGGTCGCGTGTGCCGGTGCGAGGCTGGTCTGAGTCGATGGTGGGCCGCCGCCGGCGTGCGGGGCTCCGAGACGGAGGGCTCCCGACGAGGCGGCCGTGTTGCTCACCGAAAACCGGCCGGCAGCGAGGGAGGGCGGTCGGGTCGGGTCTGCCGAGGGGCCTTCCGGGGTGGGTTGGGGTGTTTCGGTGGTGTTGGGGGAGGGGTTGGGGTTCGGAACCGGATCTCAGTGGGTGGTTGTGGGCTTCGAGCTTTCTGTGACCTGCGGTTTTGTGGCGTCGGGATGGAAAGTCGGGCGCCGAGTGCCGGTTTCGTGTTCCTCGGCCTCGTCGGCGCGAGGATGAAGATCCGAACCGTTTGGTTGAAGTCGGCTTCGGGTGCTGCGGCCTCGCGGAAGTCGTCAAGGGGACCGAAAGTGCCCAGTGAGGGCCGAAACCGGATCCCGAGGCGCCTCAAAAGCTCCCTTCTTCACGCTGACCTGCGGTTTTCTCTCACGCCGAGGTCACGGCACCCCACGCCGTCCGGTTCTGTGCACCCTCGCCACCCACACGGCGACCGCACACCGGAAACGCCCGGCCCACTCGGGAAGGCTCCTCGGCGGACTCGACCCGAGCCCCCTCCCGCGCCGCCGCTGCCGGCCGGTTTTCGCCCACCAACACACCCGTCTCGTCGGAGCTCGGAGCTCTTGGAGCCCCGCACGCCGGCGGCGGCAAACCCGTCGACTCAGACCAACCCCGCACCAGCCACGCACCCAAAGGCGCAACGCATGCCGAGAACACCCAACCCACTCGGAAGGCTCCCCGGCAGGCTCGACCTCAGTGCCCTCCCTCCCCGCCGCTGCAGGCCGGTTTTCGGTGAGCAACACACCCATCTCGTCCGGAGCTTCGAATCTTGGAGCCCCGCACGCCGGCAGCGGCCCACCATCGACTCAGACCAGCCTCGCACCGGCACACGCGACCAAAGACGCAACGCCTGCCGGAATCACCCGGCCCACTCGGGAAGGCTCTCCGGGAACCGGACCGGACCACCCTCCGCGCCCTCGCTGCCAGCCGATTTTTCACCGACCAACACGCCCGTCCCATCGGGACGTCAAGTTTCGGAGCCCCGCACGCTGGCGGCGGCAAACCGGCCGACTCTGACCAGCCCCGCACCAGCCACCCGCAACCCAGGACGCAACGCCCGCCGGAAACACCCGCCCCACTCGGGAAGGCTCCTCGGCGGACTCGACCCGAGCCCCCTCCCGCGCCGCCGCTGCCGGCCGGTTTTCACCGAGCAACGCGGCCATCTCGTCGGGGACGTCAAGTTTCGGAGCCCCGCACGCTGGCGGCGGCAAACCGGCCGACTCTGACCAGCCCCGCACCAGCCACCCGCAACCCAATGCGCAACGCCCACCGGAAACACCCGCCCCACTCGGGAAGGCTCCTCGGCGGACTCGACCCGAGCCCCCTCCCGCGCCGCCGCAGCCGGCCGGTTTTCGCCGACCGGAACACCCGTCTCGTTGAGAGCTTCGAGCCTTGGAGCCCCGCACGCCGGCGGCGGCCCACCACCGACCCGGGCCGGCCCCGTACCGGCACCACGCGGCCAAAAGCGCAGTGCCTGCCGGAGGGGATGCCTCGGCGTGCTCGGGCAAGCCTCTCGCCTCTTCCTCGTGCCGCATGCCGCATGCCGCATGCCGCATGCCCATGCCCCTGACCCAGGCATCGCGCGGATGAGCACACGGCCGCTGCGACGCCGAGACCAAGCCCGGCCAACGTGCCCCGCCAAGGTTCGGCAGGTCGGGAGCTCCGGCGCATCCATCTCACCGAGTCCACCGCCTGGCCCCTGACCCGAACGTCTCGGCGGGTGCGATCGCAGCCCCCTGGGGTGGGTGGGCGGCCTCGCCCGGCAAAGGCCGGCGTCGTCACCCGCCCAAGCACGCCAATGGCCTGACGATCCCCCTCGCCGCCGGGCTCGACGCCCTGCCCCAATGGCACCAGGGTCTCGGCAACGCCGCCGATCAGGCACCACGGCCTCGGCAACGCCGCCAGCCAGGCACCAAGGCCGCAGCCACGCCGTCGGCCACGCACCAAGGCCGCAACCACGCCCTCGGCCACGCACCAAGGCCGCAACCACGCCCTCGGCCACGCACCAAGGCCGCAACCACGCCCTCGGCCACGCACCAAGGCCGCAACCACGCCCTCGG